>NZ_JBYIRM010000028.1:0-120382 GCF_057708105.1 Actinacidiphila sp. bgisy144
GAGCTCCACGCCCAGCGAGTTCCTGCACGCCCCCGAACTGGTCGTCCGCAATTCCACCAGCCCGGTACGCGGGTGACGCGGCCCGGCCGGACCGCGGGGTCCTGACGCGCGGTGCCGATCGCTCACCCGTCCGAGGCCGGGCCCGGGCGGGTCGGCTCCCATACGGCGGCGTCGTGCGCGAACAGCACGCGGCGGGGGTCGAAGTCGGCGAGCCGGTCCAGCCAGGGGCGGTAGGAGGGCAGTGGGGGCGGTACGCCGTCGAGCGCGGCCTGACGGGCGAGGTGGCCGGCGGTGAAGTGGGAGGCGAAGTCGTGCGCCTGGCCGGCCAGCACCACGGTGCCGTCGCGTCGGCGTACCACCAGCGACTGGTGGCCCTCGGTGTGCCCCGGGGTCGGCACGATCCACACGCCGGGCCACACCTCGGCCTCGCCGGTGAACTCCTCGTAGCGCACGCCGGGGAAGTCCACCAGCTCGCCGAACGTGTAGTCCTCGCCGCGCGCCGCGGCCAGTTCGGACGCCTGGACGAGGATCGGCGTACGGCCCAGCGAGGGGTTCCCGCCGCAGTGGTCGAAGTGCAGGTGGCAGTTGGCCACCAGCGCCACGTCCGCGAGGCCGGCCCCCGCGTCCGCGAGCGCGGCCGCCAACTCCCGGCGCCGGGGCCGGTAGTGGGCCTCGGTCTCCGGGTCGGCGGCGCCGATGCCGGTGTCGAACAGCAGCAGCCCGGCCTCGTGGCGGACGAGGTAGGCCAGTACCGGCTCGACGCGTGGTTCCCGGCCGCCGGTCTCGACCGCGGGACGGACGAAGTACCCCAGGTCCAGACGGCGTACCGCGATGTCGTCGCTCATCGGCTCATCATGCCGCGCGGAGCCGTTTGACGCCGACGAGGAAGCGGTAGCGTTCGCGCGCGGCGAAGTCGGCCGTTCCCCACACCGCGGGTCGCCCGACCTCCGCACACAGGTGGAGGACCTGCCCGTCGCCCACGCAGACGCCGACGTGGGCGCCGTACGCGTCGCCGTCCTTGTTGAACAGCAGCAGGTCGAGGGGGCGGGCCTGCGCTACTTGGACGGTGTGCCGGGTGTCCTCCCACAGGTCGCTGGAGCGCAGGGCGGGCAGGGAGCGGCCGAAGTGGGCGAGCACCGCGTAGGCGTACAGCTGGCAGTTGGCGCCGGCGGCGAGGCCGGGCAGCGCCGCGACGGCCGCAGAGCCGGGGTGGCGGGCGCCGGCGTAGGGGACGTGCCAGAAGGGGGCCGGGAGAAGGGAGAGGAGGGGGTGGGCCGGGCGCGGGTGGGGGTGCGGGTCCGATTGGGCGGAGGGCTGGAGCGGGTCGGGCTTGAGCGGAGCGGGCTGGACCGGGCCGGGTTGGACCGGGTCGGACTGGACCGGGTCGGGCAGCTGATCGTCGGGCGTGGTCGCCACCTCGCTTCCTCGGGTGGGGCGCGGGAAGCGGCCCCGGTTTCAGGATAGGGAGGTGCGCAGCGCGGTGACGCGCTGGACCGCCGCGTCGAAGGCGGCGGCGGGGAGTTGGCCGCTGGTGTAGGCGCCGGCGAGGGCCTGTGCGGCGTCGTCGCCCTGGGAGGTGTCGCGGGCGGAGCACAGCAGCAGGTCCATCCCGGCGCCCGCGGCGAGCAGGGCGCGCTGCGCGGTGTCGTAGGAGGCGCTGATCGCACCGGCTTCCAGGGCGTCGGTGACGGTCACGCCGGTGTAGCCGAGCCGGCCGCGGAGCTCCTGCTGGACCACGGTGGCGGACAGGCCCGCGGGTGCGGTCGCGTCGAGCGCGGGGTAGACGGCCCAGGAGACCATGACGAGTCGGACGCCCGCGGCGATCGCGGCCTGGTACGGGAGTTCGTCCACGCCGCGCAGCTTGGACAGGCTCTGGGTGAGGGTGACGGGGCCGGCGTCGGTGTCCTGGGCTGCGGTGGCGGCGCCGAGGCCGGGGAAGTGCTTGGCGGTGGCGGCGACGCCGGTGGCCTGCTGGGCGGTGATGAACGCCTTGCCGAGGGTGGAGACGGTGCTCGCGCTGCTGCTGTAGGAGCGCTGGTACTTGTCGACGAAGTTGCCGGCCGTGTAGTAGACGTCGAGCACGGGCGCGAGGTTGACGTTCATCCCGACGCCGGCCAGGTTCGTGCCGGCGCCGGTGCCGGCCTGGGTGGCTGCGGTCTGCGGCTGCGCGGCCTCGCCGACCTGCTTCTCCGACAGGGCGGGGGCGCCGGGCAGGCGGCGTACCTCGCCGCCCTCCTGGTCGGTCATCAGCAGCAGCGGCGCCTTGACCGGGCTCGCCGCGTTGGCCGCCGCCAGCTGCTGCACGACGGAGGCGATCTGGCTCTCGCTGGAGATGTTCTCACCGAAGAAGATCACTCCGGCTGCCTCGCCCGCGCTGATCGTGGCCAGCAGGGCGCTCGGCACGGTGAGCCCGGGGTAGGAGTAGATCACCCGCTGGCCCGCGGTCTGACGGGCGGTCAGCGCGGTGGGGGCGGCGGATGTTCGGTCGCGGGTCCGCCCGGCTGCCGCGGCGCTCGTGGCGCCGGCCGAGGCGGCTGCCACGGCGGCGCCCGCGGCGGCCAGCACCGTGCGGCGGCGGACGGGCAGGCTGCGTGGTGCGTCCATGGGTGCCTCTTCCCGTGGGTGTGGGGGCGCGGGATTTGTGCAGCGTTCATGACACCGTCGGGACGGTACGCCCTTCCCGCCACGGCCCGGAAGGGCTCCGGCGAACGCCAATGGCCTACGCCAAAGGCGGCGTTCGGGACCTGCGGCGACGCGGTTTCCGGCGCGGATTCAGGGGGCGGAACCTTCACGGGCGGGGGCCTCGCGGGAGTTGTCCACAGCCGGACGGGTGGCATTGCGCGGGACGCCCCGGCCATGCGTCATCGTGGAGTCATGACACAGAGCGATGAAATGCGATACGGAACGTCACCAGTCGGGTCGGGGCAGGCCGAGGTCGGGGAGAGGGCCCGTCCGGCCGGGGCGAGGGGCGCTCCCCTGGTCCGCGGGCCCGCGCGCACCGCGCCCGGGGCGTCGGAGGCGAAGACGCGGCCGCCCCGGTGGAGCCGGGCGTGCCAAGGGAGTTCGGCCGCACCCACCCCCACCGAGTTGGCGGTGCACGGACAATTTCTGCGAACACGGGGCCATAATGTGCCCGGGTTCGCCACGTGTGGCGCGCTCCGGCTCCTGTTGCTCATCCTGCCGTCGGCTCACCGACGTCCGGATGCGGCCCGGGCCGTCCACACTGCATGGCGCACCACCGCACCGTTCCCGTACGACAGGCCGCGACGGCCGGGACCGCCGGGCCGCCATGGTCCGGGCGGGCCGGCGGCAGGCCCGCCCGGAGGACTCATGGCCCAGTTCCTGAACCGCCCACGCCGCCCGAGACGCGCGGCACGGACCCTGGCCGCGCTGGTGGCGGCCGCCGTGTGCGCCACGCTGCTCGCGGCAGGCGGCAGCCCCGCGACCGCCGCGGCCAGCACCCGCGCGGACGGCGCCGCGTCGTCCTGGCTGCCGCCCACCCCCGACCAGTGGCCGCTGGTGGTCGACGAGAAGACGACCGCGCCCAGCACCCTGACCCACGGGGTGGACCACTACTCCGACACGCTGCAAACGGTCGGCGGGGCGCAGCGCGCGCAGGTCCTCGACGTGTCGCTGACCGACCGGAACGTACGGCTCGGCGTGGTGGAGTCGCACGACCGCCTCACCGACCCGTCCGACGAGGTGCCCTCCTCGATGGCGCGGCGCACCGGCGCGGTCGCGGGGATCAACGGCGACTTCTTCGAGATCAACGCCAGCGGCCGGCCCGAGGGCATGGTGGTGCGCGACGGGCGGCTGCTGAAGAGCCCCGAGCCGAGCCGCCCGGCGGACTTCTGGGTCCGCCGCGACGGGAGCATCGGCATCGGCACCGAGACGTACACCGGCACCCTCACCGACCGGACCAGCGCGGCGAGCACCGCGCTCACCGGGGTCAACGCGGTGGACGACCTCGGCGCGGGCGCGCTGCTGCGGGTCACGCCCGACCTGGGCCCGGCGTCCATCGCGGCGGCCACCGTCGTCACCGGCCGGCTCGGCGCCGACGGTGCCACGCTGACGGTGGACACGGTGCGCAGCGGAGTCACCGACCTGCCCCAACTCGCCGACGGCCAGGAGGACCTGGTCGGCTCGGCCGCGTACGGGGACTGGCTGGCCGCCCATGTCCACGCGGGCGACGAGGTCGCGACCACGGACACGCTGGGGCCGGACAGCGATGTGGTGCAGGCGCTGAGCGGCGGCGCGGTCCTGGTGAAGGACGGTCAGCGCGCGGTGCCGCTCCAGGCCGGCGGCGACAACAACGTCGACAACCCGGTGACGGCGGTCGGCGTGACCAAGGACGGCAGGCACGCGATCTTCGCGGCCTTCGACGGCCACCAGGCCGAGAGCGTCGCGCAGGGCCTGACCCGGCCCCAGTTGGCCGGCTGGATGATGCAGCACGGCGCCTATGACGCGATCCTCTTCGACGGGGGCGGCTCGACCCAGATGGTCGGAAGGCTCCCCGGGCAGGACCGGGCGTCGGTGCTCAACACGCCGTCGGACGGCCACGAACGGCCCGTCGCCAACGGCCTGTTCCTCTACAGCCGGGAGGCGGCGGCCGGTCCCGCGGCGCACGCGGTGGTGAATGGCGGCAAGCCGCTGACGGCGCTGGCCGGCACTTCCGTGGACGTGCCCGCCTACGCGCTGGACACGGCGGACAACCCGGCGGCGGACCCGGTCTTCCTGAGCGTCAGCCCGCCGGGCCTCGCCACGGTGCACGGCACCACGCTGGCCTTCGCCGGCCGGCCCGGCCGCGGCACCCTGCACATCCGCTCGGGCCGTGTCGCCTCCTCCGTGCCGCTGTCGGTGGTCGGCGCCCTGCACACGCTGGCGGTGACACCGGCGCAGGCCGACCTCGGCAACGGAGCATCGCAGGCACTGGCGGCGACGGCGACCGCGAGCGGCGGTGCGAGAGTCAGCCTGCCGCCGTCGGCCGTCACCTGGTCCGTGGACAAGCCGGAGTTGGGCGCGGTCGGCGCCGACGGCACCTTCACGGCGGCGTCCGCCGGCACCGGACTGGCCACCGTCACGGCCGCCGCGGGCGGCACCAAGGCCACCGCGTCGCTGGCGGTCGGCTCCACCACGGTCCCGGTGGACCCGCTCACCGACCTGTCCAAGTGGTCGGTGACCAGCGACTACATGAACGTCTACCCGCGCAAGGTGCCCAGCCCGGGGCCGCACTCCACCACCAACGGCAGCATCTCCCTGGACTCCGCCACCACGGCGGCGCCGGGTGACCGCGGCTCCATGGACGTGCACTACACCTATCCGGACAAGACCGGCACCTACGACCTGAGCGTCTACCTCAACGACCCGGACAGCGAGCAGATCCCGCTGCGGGGCGGCGACCAGGCGCCGATCGGGCTCGGCGTGTGGGTGAAGGGCAACGCCGACCTCGCCTCGCGCCCCGGCGACGGGCTCACGCCGGGCATCGTCACCCTCAACGTGGGCATCTGGCAGGCGAGCAACCAGCCGACCAGTTTCTACCCGACCGGCATCACCTTCGACGGCTGGCAGTACGTGGTGGCGAAACTGCCGCAGGGCCTTCAGTACCCGCTGCGGATCAACTACCTGGGGCTGGTGACGATCAAGCCGGGCGCGGACCTGACCGGTGACGTCCACCTCGCGGACCTCGAGGCGCTGTACTCGCCGCGCCCGCCGAAGACGGCCGCGTACACCGCCATCCCGAAGAACCCGTCCTGGCTCCGGTTCACCGACGTGTCGTCCTTCCGGCCCGGCGGCACCACGGTCGCCGCGTTCGACGACGCGCACACCACCGCGGCCACGCCCGGGGCGACGGGCACGGTGGCCCTGAAGTCGCTGCCCGGCCTCTTCGGGGCGCTGCCTCCCGCCGCCCGGCCCCAACAGGTGCAGGCGCTCGGCGACATGTCCGACAACGGGACGACCGGCGATCTGACGAACCTGCGCACCCTGCTCGACGGCCTCGGCGTGCCCTACCGGGACGCGGTCGGCAACCACGAGATCACCCAGGGCGCCGACCCGGAGAACGGCGACTTCACCAGCGTCTTCGGCCCGACGCACTACGCGTACGACGCGGGCGCGGCGCGGATGATCGTGACCGACAGCGGGCACATCGGCATCACCGCCTCCGACGCCTTCCAGGTGCCCGACGAAGGCGGGTCGCAGTACCTGTGGCTTGCCCGGCATCTGACCGAGAACACCAGCAAGGTCGCGGTCGTCGTCACCCACACGCCCGCCTATGACCCGCACCCGCGGGCGGACAGCCAGTTCACCGACCGGTGGGAGGCGCAGATGTACGAGGCGCTGGTGCAGCGGTACCAGCGCACGCATCCGGCGGTGCACGTGCTGATGATGTTCGGGCACGCGCGCGGCTTCGCGGAGGACCTGCGCGAGCCGGACGGCACCGACGGGCCGGACGGTGTGCCGAACTTTGTGGTCGCCGACCTGGGCACCCCGCCGTACGCGACACCCGACGAGGGCGGGTTCTTCAACTACGGGCTGTTCCATGTCCTGCCGGACGGCACCGTGCAGTTCGCGGTGCAGCCGCTGCTCGCCTCGGTCGCGGTGTCCGCGCCCGCGCCGTCGCTGGCGGCCGGCGGCAAGGAGCAGCTGACGGCGACCGGCACGTCGATAGCCGGCGACGACCTGACGGCGCTTCAGGTCCCGGTCACGGACCCGGTCTCGCGCCGCTGGGCCAGCTCGGACCCGCGTGTCGCGACGGTGGACGCGGCCACCGGCGAGGTGACCGGCCACCGTGCGGGCACCGCGCGGATCAGCGTCACGGCGGGCGGGATCACCGGCACCGCGACGGTGGCGGTGACGGCCCGGTGACCCGGGCGCGGCCGCCCGGGCGCGTCGGGCGGCCGCGCGGGCCGGGCCCGTTCGGGCGCGGGGGCGTGCGGCGGGCGCACGCGGTCTCCCTCAGCCGCAGCCGCCCTCAGCTGTGCGGGGTCCGGGGCGGTGCGACCGAGCCGCGCGGCTGGGCGGCCGGGGGCAGCACCCGGCGCCGGCTGCGGCGGCCGGAGGTGATCGCCTTGACGGTGCGCTCGACCACCAGGTCCACCAGGAGTTCCACCGGCCAGCGGTAGGTGGACAGCGGCGGGGTCAGCAGGCGGGAGAGCGGGTGGTCGTCGTACCCGACGACCGAGATGTCGGCGGGCACCTCCATGCCCAGCTCGCGGGCGCCCGCGTAGACGCCGTAGGCCATCGAGTCGGCCATGCACAGGAAGGCGGTCGGCGGGTCCTGGCCGGTCAGCACCGCGCGGGCGATCGCGGCGGCGCCGTCCAGGTCGTGCGGGGAGCGGTGCAGCGTGACGTGCAGGCCGAGCCGGCGGGCCACCTGCTCGGCCACGGTCTCGGCGGGGCGGTCGGGGGTGGTCAGCCCGCCGGGCGTCAGTACCGCGATCCGGCGGTGCCCGGCGGCGGCCAGGCCGTGGAGCGCGTCGGTGAGGCCGGCTTCGTTGTCGAAGACGACCTCGGCGTGGGCGGCGGCGCCGGGCAGCCCGTCGCCGATGGAGATCAGCACGGTCCGCTCGGCGACCTCCGCCCAGTGCGCGGCGGCCGGGTCCACCGGCAGCACGATGAGCGCGTCCACCCGCTGATCGGCGAGTTGGGAGGCGAGAGTGGCCTCCAGCGCGGGGTCGTTGGAGGCGTCCACGATGAGGGCGTGCCGGCCGTCGCCGAGCAGTTTGCGGCCGAGCGCGGCGGCGGTGGCCTGCTGCCACACGTCGGTCAGGGAGCGGCAGAGCACGCCGATGTAGCCGGTGCGGCCGGAGGCGAGGGCGCGGGCGATCGGGTCGGCCTGGTAGCCGAGCCGTTCGGCGGCCTCGCGCACCCGCTGCTGGGTCTCGGGGGGCACCTGCATCCCACGCAGCGCGTAGGACACCGTGGCGGTGGAGAGCCCGGTCTCCTCGGCGAGATCGCGCTGGGTGACCCTCGCTGGTCGTTGCGGCACGCGTCCAGTCTAGGGGGCGCACTTGACGGCGCGTGGAGTTAAGCGCTTCACTGAGGCGCTTAACTGAAGCGCATCAGTCGACGTGAGGAGGGTATTGTCCGGCTACGGTCGCTCCCCCGGCGGCACTCCCGACCCCGCGTGCTCCGCCGTCCCCGCCGCACCGGCCGACGCCCCCGGTGCTCCCGGTGCCCCCGGGCCCACCGATGTGCACCAGCACCTGTGGCCCGCCGGGTTCGTCGAGTTGCTGCGCGCCCGCTCCCGGCCGCCGCGCCTGGACGGCTGGACGCTCCACCTGGCCGGCGAACCGCCGTACGAGGTGCGGCCCGAGGACCACGACCCGGCGCTGCGGGTACGCCTGGACCCGGGCCTGCGGCGGGTGGCGGTGTCGCTGTCGAGCCCGCTGGGCATCGAACTGCTGCCGCCCGAGGAGGCCGCTCCGCTGCTGGACGCCTGGCACGCGGGGGTCCGGGAGTTGCCGGAGCCGTTCACCGGCTGGGCGTCGGCGCAACTGACCGCGCCCGACCCGCGGGCGCTGGCGGCGCTGCTCGACGACCCGGCCCCGCCCGGTGGTTCGGCGGCCCCCTCGGCCGCCGGCCCCGCGGCCCGCGGCCTGGTCGGGCTCCAGGTGCCCGCCGGCGCGATGGCCACGCCCCGGGCGCTGGAGCGCCTCGCGCCGCTGCTCGCGGTGGCCGAGGCGGCGGGCAAGCCCGTCCTGGTCCACCCCGGGCCGGAGCCGGCACCGGCTTCCGCGTCCGCCGCCGCCGAGCCGCTGCCCGCCTGGTGGGCGGCCGTGGTCGGCTACACCGCCCAGCTCCAGGCGGCGTGGTGGGCCTGGCACACCGCCGGGCGCGCCCTCCTCCCGCGGCTGCGGATCTGCTTCGCCGCCGCGGCCGGCCTCGCCCCGGTGCACCACGAGCGGGCGGCCATGCGCGGGGGCGGCCCGCTGCGCCTGGACCCGGGCGTCTTCGTGGACACCTCCTCCTACGGCCGCCAGGCGCTGGACGCCGTGGTCCGCGTGCTGGGCATCGACGCGCTCGTCCTCGGCAGCGACCGCCCGTACGCCACGGCGGCCGACCCCCGACTGGGCGCGGCGGCGGAGTACGCCGTCCGCGTCGCCAACCCGCTGCACCTACTCGAAGGGATCAGTCCGTGACCGCTCCGCCGTCGTCCCTGCCGTCGCCCGAGGACCAGGACACCGCCCCGGTCAAGCGTGCCGAGCCCTGGCTCGGCGTGTCGCCGTCGATCGGCCTCGACACGCTGCCCGGCCGCGACCTCGACAAGCGCGAACTCCTCGAGCTCGCCTGCTCCGTGGCGGCCGACCCCGCGCTGTGGCGCCGCCATGTGCTCTTCTCCGACGACCGGCGCCACTACGTCTCGCTGCACCGCGACGCGCATGTGGACGTCTGGGTGCTGTGCTGGACGCCGAGCAACGACACCGGCTGGCACGACCACGACATATCCTCCGGCGCCGTCGCGGTCACCCAGGGCGCCCTGGTCGAGCACAACCTCGCGGTGGGCGTGCCGAGCCTGGCCACCGAGGTCCCGGCCGGGCAGGTCTACTGCTTCGGCCCCGACCACATCCACCGGCTGACCGGGCTGGACGCCGGGAGCGTGTCGATCCACGCGTACTCGCCGCCGCTGTGGAGGATGGGCCAGTACACCGTCAGCCGCACCGGCATCCTGCGGCGCACCTCGGTGTCGTACGCCGACGAGCTGCGCCCGCTGGACGACATGGCCTGACGCCTGGCCTGACACCTGGTCGGACGGCAGCGAGGGCGGCGCACAAGCGGAGCGATGACATCCACTTGTGCGCCGCTTTTCGCGCGCCGGCGCGGCGAGTTGCCCGGTTTGGCGTCGAACACCCCGTTCACCTCGGGGTACTTGGCGCGGTCTTTGCCGATCGTTGGCACGAACGAGTGCCGCACCACCAGTGATTGTCTGCACACTGTCAATCACTGGCGGCACGCGCACCCCACTGACCGCCGCCAGTCAACGCCCGTACCGCGAGACCCGCGAGAAGGAGCAGCATGTCGGCAACGAAGCGCTTCACCGCCGCAACAGCCGTCAGCGCGGCGGTCCTGTCGGCCCTCGCCACCGCACCGGCCGTGGCCAGCGCCGCCCCCACGGTCTTCCAGGCACCGGTCGGCAGCCACCGCCTCATCGGCCCCGACGGCCGGATCGAGCACAGCAGCAGCTCCAACTGGGCCGGTTACGCGGCCACCGGACAGACCTTCACCAGCGTCTCGTCCAGTTGGGTGCAGCCCGCGGTCAGCTGCTCCAGTTCGACGACGTACTCGTCGTTCTGGATCGGCCTGGACGGCGACGGCAGCAACTCCGTGGAGCAGACCGGCAGCGAGGGCGACTGCTACGGCGGCACCGCCGAGTACTACGCGTGGTACGAGATGTACCCGGCCTACCCGGTGAACTACAGCAACACGGTCAAGGCCGGCGACCACTTCACCTCGACGGTCAGCGTCAGCGGCACCACCTACACGCTCAAGCTGTCCGACACCACGCAGGGGTGGACGAAGACCACCACGAAGACGCAGAGCGGCCTGTCGAACGCGTCCGCCGAGATCATCGCCGAGGCGCCCTCCAGCTCCAGCGGCGTGCTGCCGCTGTCGAACTTCGGCACCGCGTCCTTCACCGGCGCCACCGCCAACGGCCAGCCGATCGGCAACTTCTCCCCCGACCAGATCAACATGGTCTCGGGCAGCACCACGAAGGCCAGCACCTCGTCGCTGAGCAGCAGCGAGAACTTCTCGGTGACCTGGAAGCACAGCTGAGCCGCCGCTGATCCCCCCGGCGACGCCGCACCCCGTGAGGACCGCGGCCCGCGCACGCCCTCGGCCCCGCCCGGACCTGCCCCGGGCGGGGCCGGGTGGCTTGCGTACGGCGCGCCCGGGGAGGCGGGAGGGCGGGAGCGGAGGGGGTGGTTTCGGGGCGTACCGGTCGGGTACCCGATGGAGCCCAGCCCCGGCCGGGCGCGCAACCCTCAGCACCGCGCCGCCCGGCGATCGACCAGGGAGGCCATCACCGCATGACGGACCAGGGAACCAACAAGACCGGCTTCGCCCGCGACGACGAGCTGAAGCGGGAACTTCAGGACGCGCTGCGGGCGAACCGGGCGGTACAGGCCGACGAGGAGCTCGCCGAGCCCCAGCCCTCCGACCAGGACCCGGCCCTGACCGCCCCCGCCCGCGGCGGCGCCGCGCCCGCCGGGATGACGCCGCAGGGCGTCTACGTACGCAACGACCTGGCCCGGCACCTCGACCGCAGCGTCTACCCGGCCCGCCGCAGCGCCCTGCTCGGCGCGCTCCACCGCCACAGCGCGCCGGACGCCCTCGTGGACCGGGTCGCCGCCCTGCCGCCGGACGAGGTCTACCCGAACGTCCAGGCGGTGGTCCAGGCGCTGGGCTACGGCGTCGAGAACCACCGCGACTGACCGCGGGCACCCGAACCCGGCCGCGGGTACCGGTGCCCGGGCCGCCACCCGCCCGGGCGGGGCCGCCCTCCCCCGTCCCGGGCGTCCGGTCGCACGGCCTACATTCTCGGTATGACTGGTGAGCCGGCGCCCGTTGCGGGCGCGGACAGGGCAGACAGGGCAGACGAGGCGGACGGGACGCACGGCGCCCGGACCGCCTCCGTACGGGCCGGGCGCCCCTCGGACGCGGCCGAGGTGGTCCGGCTGCGGCGCGTGATGTTCGCCGCGATGACCGGCGCGGACCGGCCGGGCCCCTGGGAGGCCGAGGCACGGCGGCAGCTCGCCGCCCAGCTGGCCGGCCCCGAGCCCGCGACGGGCGTGTTCGTGGTGGACGCCGAGGGCGGGGCGGGCCTGGCCGCGTGCGCGGTGGGCACCATCGAGCGGCGGCTGCCGTCGCCCTCGTCGCCGGCGGGCCTGTTCGGCTTCGTCTTCAACGTCTGCACCGACCCCGCCCACCGCGGCCGCGGCTACGCCCGGGCGGTCACCGAGGCGCTGCTCGACTGGTTCGCGGCGCGCGGCGTGACCCGGGTGGACCTGCACGCCACACCCGAGGCCGAGCGCCTCTACCGGGCGTTGGGGTTCGCCGCGCACTCCACCGCGCTGTCGCTGGACGTCTCGGCCCGCACCGGGCGCTGACCGCCGTCCGTCGCCGGGCCCGGGACCGTACGGCTCACCACCGTGCGGCCCTGGACCGCGGCGGCGGAGCGCCGTCCGGTGCGCTCCAGCGCCGCGGAGACCGCGGCCAGCACCAGGGCCGCGCCGGTGAGCGCCGCGCCCACCCAGTTCGCCGCGGTGTAGGAGTGGCCGGCGGAGATGACCAGCCCGCCGAGCCAGGCGGCGAGCGCGTTGCCGAGGTTGAAGGCGCCGATGTTCAGCGCAGAGGCGAGGGTGGGTGCGCCCGCGGCCTGGTCGAGCACCCGCTTCTGGAGCGGCGAAACCGTGGCGAAGCCGAGCACGCCGATCAGGAAGACGGTCACCGCGGCCGCGGTCTTGTCGTGCGCGGTGAGCGTGAAGTCGGCCAGGACGGCGCCGAGCGCGGCCAGCGCGGTGAGCAGCATCGGCATCAGGTGCCGGTCGGCGAACCGGCCGCCGACCAGGTTCCCGGTAACCATGCCCAGCCCGAGGAGCACCAGCAGCCAGGTCACGGAGCCGTCGGCGTAGCCGGTGACGTCGGTCATCATCGGCGCGAGGTAGGTGATGGCGGCGAAGACGCCGCCGAAGCCGAGCACGGTCATCGCCATGGCGAGCAGCACCTGCGGTTCGCGCAGCACCGCGACCTCGTGCCGCAGCCGTACGCCCTCGGGCCGGGGCAGGTCGGGGACGAGCCTGGCCACGCCGAGCAGACCGAGCACGCCGAGCCCGGCGACCAGCACGAACGTGAGCCGCCAGCCCGCGCTCTGCCCGACGAACGTGCCGAGCGGGACGCCGACGACGTTGGCGACCGTCAGCCCGGTGAACATCATGGCGATGGCGCCGGCCCGCTTGTGCGGGGCGACCAGCTCCGAGGCGACCACCGACCCGATGCCGAAGAACGCGCCGTGGGCGAGGGAGGTGACCACCCGGCCGACGAGCATCACCGCGAGCACGGGCGCGGCCGCGGAGACCAGATTGCCGACCACGAACAGCCCCATCAGCAGGATCAGCATCCGCTTGCGGGAGATCTTCGTGCCGAGCGCGGTCATCAGCGGGGCGCCCGCCACGACGCCGAGCGCGTACCCGGTGACGAGCAGGCCCGCGGTGGGCACGGACACGCCGTAGTCCCCGGCGATCTGCGGGAGCAGGCCGACGACGACGAACTCGGTGGTGCCGATGCCGAAGGCCCCGATGGCGAGGGCCAGGAGCGCGAGGGGCATGGGAAGGGCCTTTCGGAGGGGACGGCAGGGGGACGGCAGGGGAGACCGCCCGCCCGACTAGCAGGCCGGCGCGGTTAGCAGGCGCCAACAATACTTGCACGCGCTGGTTATTTGCAAACGCGCTACAATTGGCCCATGACCGCCACGGACCCGGCACTGACCGCGCTCGCCGACAGCTGGTGCGCCCTGTCCCTGCTGCACGGCCGCATCGAGACGCACATCGAGCGGGCCCTCCAGTCCGGCCACGGGCTGAGCGTGCGGGAGTTCTCCCTGCTGGACGTGCTCAGCCGGCAGCACGACGGCGACGGCGGCCACCTCCAGATGAAGCAGGTCGCCGACGCGGTGGTGCTCAGCCAGTCCGCGACCACCCGGCTGGTGACGCGGCTGGAGGAACGCGGGCTGCTCTCCCGCTACCTGTGCCCGACCGACCGCCGCGGCATCTACACCGACGTCACCCCGGCCGGGCGCGAGCTGCTCGCCGCCGCCCGCCCCACCAACAACGAGGCGCTGCGCGAGGCCCTCGACCAGGCGGCGACCGACCCCGCCCTCGCGCCCCTGGTGTCCGCGCTCGCCGAGATCCGCCGCCCGTCGACACTCTGACCGCCCCCGGGCCGGCCACACAACGCCGGACAACGGCTGCGCCCCGGCCGCGCATCTCTCGCCCCGGGTGGGGCAGACTGGGCGCGACGGCGGACGGCAGGAAGGGCGGCGACGCACCGCGATGAAGGTGATCCTCTTCGGTGCCTCGGGGATGGTCGGGCAGGGCGTGCTCCGCGAGTGCCTGCGCGACCCGGACGTGACCGAGGTGCTCGCGGTGGCGCGCAGCCCCCTCGCGGCCGCCCACCCGAAGCTGCGCCAGGTCTTCCACGACGACTTCACCGACTTCACCGCGGTCGCCGGGCAGTTGGCGGGCGCGGACGCGTGCTTCTACTGCCTGGGCGTGTCCGCGGCCGGGCACAGCTCGCAGGACTACACCCGGATCACCTACGACTGCACGCTCGCGGCCGCCCGCACCGTGGCCGCCGGCAACCCCGGGCTGACCTTCACCTACGTCTCCGGCGAAGGCACCGACAGCACCGAGCAGGGGCGTTCGGGCTGGGCGCGGGTGAAGGGGCGCACCGAGAACGCGCTGCTGGCGATGGACATGCACGCGTACATGTTCCGGCCGGGGTGGGTCCAGCCGCTGCACGGCGAGCGCTCCCGCACCGGTTGGTACCGCGTGCTCTACGGGGCCGGGTCGTGGCTCTACCCGCTGCTGCGGCGCCTCGCACCCCGGCACGTGACGACCACGCAGGCGCTCGGCCGGGCGATGCTGGCCGTCACCCGGCTCGACGGCGAGGAGCCGTACGTCCTGCACAGCCCGGACATCAACCGGCTCGGCGCCTGACGGCCCGCCCTCGGCGGCGGAATTCGGCGAGCCGAGGGGACTTCACTCGCAAAGGGCATGTTTGCCGCCGTATGGGGGCACATGGTGCGCATGACGCAGATCGGCCTTCCGAGCAGAGTACGTGCCTGCCTCTTCGACCTCGACGGTGTGCTGACGCCGACGGCGCTGGTGCATGCCGCGGCCTGGAAGGAGATGTTCGACGCCTTCCTGCACGACCGGGAGGGCGACGGCTTCCGCCCCTTCGACTCCGCGGACTACGACAGCTACGTCGACGGCCGCCCCCGCGCGGACGGGGTGCGCACCTTCCTCGCCTCCCGCGACATCGAGCTGCCCGAGGGCGAGGACGACGATCCGCCGTCCGCGGTGACCGTGCACGGCCTGGGCAACCGCAAGAACGCCCTGGTGCTGGCGAAGATCCGCGCCGAGGGCGTCACCCCGTACGAGGGCTCGGTCCGCTATGTGCAGGCGGTGCGGGCGGCGGGGCTGCGCACCGCGGTCGTCTCGTCGAGCGCCAACACCCGGGACGTCCTGGTCGCCGCGGGCATCGAGCACCTGATGGACGTCCGGGTGGACGGCCTGACCGCCAAGGAGCAGGGGCTGCGCGGCAAGCCCAAGCCGGACACCTACCTGGCGGCGGCGAAGCAGCTGGGCTTCGATCCCGGTCAGGCGGCGGTCTTCGAGGACGCGCTGGTCGGGATGGACGCCGGGCGGGAGGGCAGCTTCGGCTACGTGGTGGGCGTGGACCGGGTGGGGCAGGCCGACGAGCTGCGGCGGCACGGCGCCGACACCGTGGTGAAGGACCTGTCCGACCTGATCGGGAGGAGCGCGTGATCACCGATCCGGCCTACGAGGTCGCGCCCTGGTCGCTGCGCGAGTGCGAGCTCAACCTCGACCTGCTGCCGCAGAGCGAGTCGGTCTTCGCCCTGTCCAACGGCCACATCGGCTGGCGCGGCAACCTCGACGAGGGCGAGCCGAACGGCCTGCCCGGCTCCTACCTCAACGGACTGCACGAATTGCACCCGCTGCCGTACGCGGAGGCCGGCTACGGCTACCCGGAGTCCGGCCAGACCGTCATCAACGTCACCAACGGCAAGCTGATCCGGCTGCTGGTCGACGACGAGCCGTTCGACCTGCGCTACGGCACGATCCGCTCGCACAAGCGGGAACTGGACCTGCGGGCCGGGGTGCTGGAGCGCGAGTGCGTGTGGGTCTCGCCGGCCGGCCGCGCGGTCCGCGTGCGCTCCACCCGGATGGTCTCCTTCCGGCAGCGCGCGGTCGCGGCGATCGCCTACGAGGTGGAGCCGCTGGACGAGCAGGTCCGCGTGGTGGTGCAGTCGGAGCTGGCGGCCAACGAGGACATCCCCCGCACCACCGGCGACCCGCGGGTGGCCGCGGCGCTGGAGTCGCCGCTGGTCTCCGAGGACCACTTCGCCGCCGGCACCCGGCTGGGCCTGATCCACTCCACCACCCGCAGCGAACTGCGGGTCGCCGCGGCCGCCGACCACCGGGTGGACGGCCCGAAGGGCACCACGCAGATCTCCTCGGAGGCCGGCGAGGACGTCAGCCGGCTGACCGTCACCTGCGTGCTGGAGAAGGGGCAGCGGCTGCGGCTGGAGAAGTTCGTCGCCTACGGCTGGTCGGCGACGCGCTCACTGCCGGCACTGCGCGACCAGGCGGACGCGGCGCTGGTGGGCGCGCGCGACACCGGCTGGCAGGGGCTGCTGGACCAGCAGCGCTCCTACCTGGACGACTTCTGGGAGCGGGCGGACGTCGAGGTCGACGGCGACACCGAGATCCAGCAGGCGGTGCGGTTCGCGCTCTTCCACGTGCTCCAGACCGCCGCCCGCGCCGAGCAGCGGGCGATCCCCGCGAAGGGCCTGACCGGCTCCGGGTACGACGGCCACACGTTCTGGGACGCGGAGACGTTCGTGCTGCCGCTGCTGACGTTCACCGCGCCGCAGGCCGCCGCGGAGGTGCTGCGCTGGCGGCACACCACGCTGCCGGCCGCCCGTGAGCGCGCCGCCCAACTGGGCCTGGAGGGCGCCACCTTCCCCTGGCGCACCATCAACGGCGACGAGGCGTCCAGCTACTGGCCGGCCGGCACCGCCGCCTTCCATGTCAACGCCGACATCGCCGACGCCGTGGTCCGGTACGTCGCGACCACCGGCGACGACGCCTTCGAGGCCGAGACCGGGCTCGAACTCCTCGCGGAGACCGCCCGGTTGTGGCGCTCGCTGGGCCACCACGACCACGCCGGCGCCTTCCACATCGACGGCGTGACCGGACCGGACGAGTACAGCGCGGTCTGCGACGACAACGCGTACACCAACCTGATGGCGCAGGCGAACCTGGTGGCCGCCGCCGATGCCGCCGAGCGCCACCCGCGGCACGCGACCGCGCTCGGCATCACCGACGAGGAGACCGCCGCGTGGCGCGACGCGGCCGCGGCGATGACGGTGCCCTTCGACGAGGACCTGCGGGTCCACGAGCAGTCCGCGGGCTTCACCCGGCACCAGCGCTGGGACTTCGACGCCACCGGCCCCGAGCGCTACCCGCTGCTGCTGCACTACCCGTACTTCGACCTGTACCGCAAGCAGGTCGTCAAACAGGCCGACCTGGTGCTGGCGATGTACCTGCGCGGTGACGCCTTCACACCGGAGCAGAAGGCGCGCGGCTTCGCCTATTACGAGCCGCTGACCGTACGGGACTCCTCGCTCTCCGCGTACTGCCAGTCGGTGATCGCTGCGGAGGTCGGGCACCTCCAGCTCGCCTACGACTACCTCGGCGAGACCGCGATGATGGACCTGGAGGACCTGGAGAACAACGCCCGGGACGGGCTGCACATCGCGGCGCTGGCCGGCACCTGGACGGCGCTGGTGGCCGGGTTCGGCGGGATGCGGCTGTTCAACGGCGACTCGATCCGGTTCGCGCCCAGGCTGCCGGACGCGCTGAGCCGGGTGGCGTTCCGGCTGGACTTCCGGGGGCGGCGGCTGCGGGTGGAGGTGAAGCGGACCTCGGCGACGTACGCGCTGGCCGCCGGGGAGCCGATCGAGATCCTGCACTACGAGCAGCCGTTCACGCTGACCGCCGAGCACCCGGTGGTGCGGGACCTGCCGGAGGTGGTGCACCGCGAGGCGCCCCAGCAGCCGCCGGGGCGGGCGCCGCGGCGGCGCAGCCAGGCGCCGGGGCAGCACGGCGTGCGTTCGTGAGTTCGTGACGGTGAGGTCCCCATTTCCTTCCTCACAGCCAGCCGCGGTGCTTGAAGAGCCGGTAGAGGACCAGGACGACCACGACCATCAGCGCGAGCACCGCCGGGTAGCCCCAGACCTGGCGGAGTTCCGGCATGTGCTGGAAGTTCATCCCGTAGATGCCGGCGATCATCGTGGGCACCGCGGCCATGGCCGCCCAGGCGGAGATCTTGCGCATGTCGTCGTTCTGCCGCACCCCGACCTGGGTGAGGTGCGCGGCCAGGATGTCCGACAGCAGCCGGTCCAGGGACTCGCCCGCCTCGGTGACCCGGGTGAGGTGGTCGGCGACGTCGCGGAAGAAGGGCTGGCTGCGCCGGTCGGTGTACGGCATGCCGCCGGCGGCCATCCGCGCCATGGGTTCGGCGAGCGGGCCGGTGGCCCGGCGGAACTCCAGCACCTGGCGTTTGAAGGCGTAGATGGTCGCGGCGGTGCGGGCGGAGTCGCCCCCGACCGGCGCGAACACCCGCTCCTCCAGTTCCTCCAGGTCCACCTGGAGTTCCGTCGCGACGTCGAGGTAGTCGTCCACGACGCTGTCGCAGATCGCGTGGAGCACCGCGACCGGGCCGTGCTTGAGCATCGCCGGGTCCTTCTCCAGCCGGGTGCGGGCCGCGGCCGCCGCGCCGGTGGCGCCGTGCCGGATGGTCACCACGAAGGCGTCGCCGAGGAAGACCATCAGCTCGCTGGCGCCCACGGTGCCCTTGGCGTCGTCGTAGCGCAGCGGCCGCAGCACGGCGAACAGCGCGCCGGGGTAGATCTCCAGCTTGGGCCGCTGGTGGGCCTTGACGACGTCCTCGACGGCCAGCGGGTGCAGTTCCAGCGCGGCGGCGATGTCCGCGAACTCCGGTTCGGTGGGGTCGTGCACGCCGATCCACAGGAAGGAGTCGCCCTGGCCGCGGGCCCGGGCGAGCGCGGCCGACAGGTCGTCCGGGGTGCGGGTGCGGCGGCCGTCACGGTACAGAGCGCAGTCGACGATCACGGGGACATCCCTTCCTCGGCGGCGTGCGGATCTATCACCCGCGCGCCCGCCCGCCGGTCCGTGTGCCCGGGCCGGGCGGCGGCACGCAGAAGTCACCGAACCGCCGCCCCCGTACGGGTTACGGTGCCGGGGGCGGCGATGGCAGACTCTGCGGGTGCGCGACTACGACATACTGGTCATCGGTTCGGGTCCCGGCGGGCAGAAGGCGGCGATCGCCGCGGCCAAGCTCGGCAGACGTGCGGCGATCGTGGACCGCCCGGCGTCGCTGGGCGGGGTGTCCCTGCACACCGGCACCATCCCGTCCAAGACGCTCCGCGAGGCGGTGCTCTACCTCACCGGGCTCAACCAGCGCGACCTGTACGGGCAGAGCTACCGGCTCAAGGACGACATCACCATCGGGGACCTGACCGCCAGGACCGAGCACGTGGTCGGGCGCGAGGTCGACGTGATCCGCAGCCAGCTCAGCCGCAACCAGGTGCAGCTGCTGCCGGGCACCGGCCGCTTCCTCGACGAGCACACCGTGGCCGTCACCGACGCGGCCGGCCGGGAGCGGGCGGTGACCGCGGACTTCGTGGTCGTCGCGACCGGCACCCGCCCGGCGCGCCCGGCGAGCGTGGAGTTCGACGACCGTACGGTGCTGGACTCCGACAGCGTACTGAGCATGGACCGGGTGCCGCGCTCCATGGTGATCGTCGGCGCCGGGGTGATCGGCATGGAGTACGCCTCGATGTTCGCCGCGCTCGGCAGCAAGGTCACGGTGGTCGAGCAGCGCGAGGGCATGCTCGGGTTCTGCGACGGCGAGGTGGTCGAGGCGCTCAAGTACCACCTGCGCGACCTCGCGGTGACCTTCCGCTTCGGCGAGACGGTCGCGGCCGTCGAGCGCCACGAGCGGGGCACTCTCACGGTGCTCGCCAGCGGCAAGAAGATCGCCGCCGACGCGGTGATGTACTCCGCCGGGCGCCAGGGCCTCACCGACGGACTCTGCCTGGACCGGGCCGGGTTGGCCGCGGACAAGCGCGGCAGGATCGCGGTCGACGAGCACTACCGCACCGCGGTGCCGCACATCTACGCCGTCGGCGACGTGATCGGCTTCCCCGCGCTCGCCGCCACCTCCATGGAGCAGGGCCGCACTGCCGCCTACCACGCCTTCGACGAGCCCGTGCACGGCATGCCCGAGCTCCAGCCGATCGGCATCTACACCATCCCCGAGATCAGCTTCATCGGCCGCACCGAGGACGAGCTCACCGAGGCCGCCGTCCCCTTCGAGGTCGGCGTCTCCCGCTACCGCGAGCTGGCCCGCGGCCAGATCATCGGCGACGCCCACGGCATGCTCAAGCTCCTCGTCTCCCCCACCGACCGCCGCCTGCTGGGCGTCCACTGCTTCGGCACCGGTGCCACCGAGCTCATCCACATCGGCAGCGCCGTCATGGGCTGCGGCGGCACCGTCGACTACCTCGTCGACGCCGTCTTCAACTACCCCACGTTGGCCGAGTCTTATAAAGTCGCCGCCCTCGACGTCACCAACAAGATCCGCCAGATCGACCGCCTCGACACCTGACCGGCACCCGCCACCGGGTGGCAGGGCGGGTCGGAGCGGCCTCCGGCGGGGGGCGGCTGGGATGATCGCGGGATGCTGCAGGTATGTCTGAACGGTGGTCGGGGGCAGGGCGCGGGTGCGGCGGTGCCGGTGACGGCGTGGGAGTTGGGGGACGCCGCGGCGCAGGCCGTGCGGGCCGGGGCCCGGGCGGTGCATGTCCATCCCAGGGACGGGAAGGGCGAGGAGACGATGGCGGCGGTGAGTGTGGACGCCGCGGTCGCGGCGGTGCGGGCGTCCGCGCCCGGGGTGCCCATCGGGGTGACCACCGGGGCGTGGACCGAGCCGGACCCGCGGCGGCGGGCCGCGCTGGTGCGGTCGTGGTCGGTGCTGCCGGACCACGCGTCCGTGAACTGGCACGAGGAGGGGGCCGAGATCGTCGCGGAGGCGCTGCTGGAGGTGGGGGTCGGGGTCGAGGCGGGGGTGTTCTCGGGGACGGATGCGGCGGTGCGGTTGCGGAGGTGGCCGCATGTGCGGCGGTTGGTGCGGGTGCTGGCGGAGGTCGTGGACCACGATCCGGTGACGGCGCCCGGGACCGCGGTCGCGCTGCTCGATGAACTCGCCGCGCTGGACGGGCTGGATCGTGCCGCGCGGGGGCCGGTGCTGCTGCATGGGGAGGAAGGGGGTGCCTGGGCGGTGTTGCGGTGCGCGGCGGGCCGGGGGCTTGACGTGCGGATCGGGCTGGAGGACACGGTGGTCCTCCCGGACGGGGGCGCGGCCGTGGACAATGCGGAGCTTGTACGGGCGGCTCTTGCTGAGGTGGCGGCGGCGGGTTGAGGTGATGCGGGGGCGTTGGGGCGCCGGGGCTGCGGGGGCGGGGGCGCCGGGGCTCCGGGGGCGGGGTTCGGGACTGCATATTTACGGCGCCTGCGCGTCTTCCGCGAATCTGCCCTTGCTTTCCGCGCCACAAATATACGAACGTCCCGAACCCCGCCCCCTGCGCCCCGGCTTCACTCCTCCGCGGTAGGGGGGTGGGGGGTGGGGGCGTCGCTCGGTTGGGGTGCTCTTGGTGGGACGGTGGGGGCTACTCGGGGGGTGGGAGGGTGCGGGTGGTGGTCCAGGTGAGGAGGGTGGGGGTGGACCAGGTGGTGAGGATGCGGGAAGGGGGGATGGAGGCGGCTTCGGCCAGGGCGCAGCCGTGGAGTTGCCAGGCGAGTTGGCCGGGGGCGTGGGCGTCGGAGTCGATGGAGAAGAGGGTGCCGAGGTCGCGGGCGAGGGTGAGGAGGGGGTGGGGCGGGTCGAGGCGGTGGGGGCTGCTGTTGATCTCGACGGCGGTGTGGGAGCGGGCGCAGGCGGCGAAGACGGCTTCGGCGTCGAAGGTGGACTCGGGGCGCTGCTTGGTGTCGCCGATGAGGCGGTTGGTGCAGTGGCCGAGGATGTCGACGAGGGGGTTGCCGACGGCGTTGACGAGGCGGCGGGTGAAGTCGCGGGCGGGCATGCGGAGTTCGGAGTGGGCGGAGGCGACGACGAGGTCGAGGCGGTCGAGCAGTTCGTCGCTCTGGTCGAGGGAGCCGTCGGGGAGGATGTCGCACTCGATGCCGGTGAGCACGCGGAAGGGGGCGAGGCGTTCGTTGAGTTCGGCGACGACGTCGAGTTGGCGCAGGAGCCGTTCCGTGGTGAGGCCGCGGGCGATCTTCAGGCGCGGGCTGTGGTCGGTGAGGACCATCCAGGAGTGGCCGAGGTCGCGGGCGGTGCGGGCCATCGCCTCGATCGGGCTGCCGCCGTCGGACCAGTCGGAGTGCACATGGCAGTCGCCGCGCAGGGCCGCGCGCAGGGCCTGCCCGGCGCCGTCGGCGGGTGGGGCGGGCCGGCGGCGTTCGAGGTCGGCGAGGTAGGCGGGGGTGCGGCCGGCGCAGGCGTCGGCGATGACCTGGGCGGTGGTCTTGCCGATGCCGGCGAGGTCGGTCAGCCGCCCGTTGCGGGCGCGCCGCTCGACCTCGCCGGGCGGGAGTGCGGCGACGATGTCGGCGGCGCGCCGGAAGGCCCGTACCCGGTAGGTGGGCGCGAGGGCGCTCTCCAGCAGGAACGCGATCCGGTCGAGTGCCTCGATGGGCTCCATGGTGGCGCTGTTCCCGCCCGGGGCCGCGGCTAACGGCCGGGCGGGCCCGCGTCACCCGCCCGGCCCCGCGGTCCCTCGCGGTCCCCCGCGGCTGAGACGTTCGGCACCTGGAGGGCGTCCCAGCTCTCCTTGCCGGGCGGCCACTTGAGGGCGGCGGCGCTCCACCCCTTGTGGTGCTCGGTGCTGTATTTGCGCTGCCACGCCTCGTAGGGGGCGGCATCGCCGGAGCCGCTCACGTCCTTGTTCGCAGTGCTCGATCGGCGGCTTGCGGCCGACGGTGGACCAGGACGTGCCCGGGAACGGCTCGTACGCCGCCGCGGCCTAATTCCCCTTCGCCGCCCAGGCGGTGAGCGCGTCTTTGTCGGCGAAGGCGGCGACATTGCGGTCCAGGCCGTCGGCCGAGCTGTACTGGTGGATGGTCCAGGGGTGCTTCACCCGCGGGTGGCCCGCCTTCGCGCCGGGGTCCGCGATCCACAGGCCGTCGCCGCAGAAGGAGGTGGTGTCACGGTGCAGCCAGTAGTCGCGGTTGCAGTAGAGCAGCACCCGATGGGTGGGGGCGGCCTTCTGGAGCGCCTTGATGAAGGAGTCCTTCTCCGCGCAGCTCACGCCGGTGTCCTCCCAGTCCATGGCGAGGATGTCGCCTGCCTTGATCCCGGCGTGCTTGCGGAAGTAGGCGACCTGGTCGGAGACGGAGCCGGGCCGGGCGAAGTGGTAGTGGCCGACGGCGACGCCCTCGGCCCGGGCGTGCGCGACCTGGGCGGCGTGCCGGGGGTTGACGTAGCCGGTGCCCTCGGTGGCCTTGACCATCACGAAGGCCAGGCCGGAGGTGCTGAAGGTGCTGGACTGGTAGGAAGCGACGTCGATGCCCTTGATGGTCATGGCGGGCCTTTCCCTCACGTGGTGCGGTGCGCTGGTTCGTCGACGGTGGGTTCACGGGTCGGGGGTGCGGGGGCGGGCGGGTCGGCGGTGGCGTGCACGGGCGTGGTCACCGGTACGGACCCGCTCGCGGCCGGTAGCGGTTCCGCCGGAGCGGAGCGGCTCAGTGCACACTGCCGACCTCGAAGGTGTCGCCGCAGACGACGGGGTCGGCGGTCGCCAGGGTCATGGCGTCCCGCGAGCCGGGCGGGTATGCCTTGACCAGGGTCGGCCGGCCCCAGCAACTGTTCCCGCGCACGCCCTGGTTGAGCGTGTGCAGGTCCGCCTCCACGGTCGCGCCCGGCTTCAGGGGGACCACGGCGCCCTTGGGCCCCTCCCGCCCGGCGGGGCGGCCGATCGTGGTGCCGTCGCCCCGGATCAGGGAGACCCCGGGGAAGCCGTCGAGGACGCAGGGGTGCGACGAGGTGTTCGTGAACAGCAGCGGGTAGTACAGCTGGCCCGCGCCCGGGTCGCCGCGGCCGAGCCGCATCGTCAGGTCGGTGACGGTGCATCGGCTGCCGGCCGCCTCGGCCCGTACGGTCGTGGGGGCGTCGCCGTCCATGGCCTGCGGCGAGGCGGCGGCGGTCCCGGGCGCGGTCGTGCCCTGCGGCGCCGCCGACGGGGAGGCGGAGTCGTCGGTGGTGGTGGGCGCGGGGCTGTCCGACGCGGCCTGCCGGGTGGAGGCGGCGGCCGCCGTGCCGGTGCCGCCGTTGCCGCAGCCGGCGGCGCCGAGCGCGAGGACCGTGGCCACCGCTGCGGCCAGCGGTGCGGTACGCGCCAGCGGGTGCCGCCCGGCGGGCGTCCGCCGGCCGCGCGGTGACAGGGACGTCGTGGTACGCATATCTACCGCGTTCTCGCTCCGGGCCCCTCCGAACCGTCGGCACCACGGATTGTTGCCGTATCCGCACATTCTGTACGCCCTGTTCGAACCGCTGCCGGCACAGGCGCACCCCCTACGCACCCGCCCCGACACCGGGGCGAACTGACGGGTGATCACCTTGTACCGCCGGGGACCACCGGTTGGGGTCCAGCCTCGTATCGGGGGATCATCGCAGGTGGGGGGATGTGCGACGGGGAACGGCAGTGCGCCCGAAAAGGGCGGGAGCGCGTGGGGGCAGGCGGTCGCGGCCGTGGTGCTGATGGGGGTCGCGCAGAGCGTGCCGCCCACGCTTCCGGGGTGGCAGGCCGCGGCCTGACCGAGCAGGCCGCCGTCAGCGGTCCGCGTCGGAGTCGCCGTCGGGGTCCGGCGCGCGGTGGGCGCCGCCACCGGACGTGCCGCCCGGCGCCCGGTCGGCCTCGCCCCCGCTCTCGCTCTGCGAACCGTCCGGCTCCGCCGGGGGCTTGGCCTCGCGCCCGCGCCGCTTGAAGTGCCAGTAGACGACCGCCCCGACCACGACCACCGCGACGACGACCGCGACGGCCGTGCCCGCCGTACGCTCCACCCGCTTGTACGCGTCGCCCGCGTAGTAGCCGAGCAGGGTGAAGCCGACGCCCCAGACGATCCCGCCGGCCGCGTTGAAGACGAGGAAGACCCGGTAGGGCATCCGGGACATGCCCGCGAGCGCCGGCATCAGGGCGCGGAAGAAGGCGATGAAGCGGCCGAGGAAGACCGCGGCCGGGCCGCGCCTGCGGATCAGCTCCTGGGCGTGGGCGATGCGTTCGTGGTGGGCGCGCAGCGCCCGGCTGTCCAGGATGCGCGGGCCGAACCGCCGGCCCACCTCGTAGCCGACGCTGTCCCCGGCGATCGCGGCGAGCACCACCACCACGCACAGCCAGAACACCGACACCCCGCCCTGGCTGGCGATCACCCCGCCGAGCACCGCCGCGGTCTCGCCGGGCAGCACGAAACCGAAGAAGAGGGCGTCCTCGCAGAAGACGAGGGCGCCGACGACGGCGTAGACGACCGGGCCCGAGGAGTGCGCGAGCCAGTCGGTGACGGAGCTCATCCGGTCACCGGCCCCGCCTCAGCGGACCGGCCGCGAACGCCTGCGGCGCAGCCGCCACGCGCCCCACGCCAGGTCCGCGACGAACAGCACGACGCCGATCACGAGCAGCACGCCGAGGCCCCCGGCGACCGCGCCGATCAGCCCGAGGACCATCGCCAGGATGATCAGCAGGAGGAACAGGGTCACGTTCCGGGTCCTTTCCGGGCGAGGGGCGGATGCGCGGGCTCGCGGGTGTGCGGCTCAGCGGCGGGCGAGCAGCCTGGTGCCCTTGGCGGCCGGCTCGTACGGCAGCCCGTAGTGCTGGAAGATCGCCTCCTCGTCCTCGGCGGGCAGCACGTCGTCGGTGCCGATCGAGGGGGCGGCCTTCAGCAGGGACTTGGGGTAGGGGACGCGGACGTAGCCGGGGCCCGCGACCGCCTCGCGGACGGGGACGAACAGCAGCCGGTGGCGCGTGGGCAGCCCGGTCCGTACCGTGACCACGGCGGGGCGGTCGGTGGTGGTGTCCACGTAGACCGCCTCGAGGACGCCGATCTTGTGGTGGTCCTCGTCGACCACGTCGTGGTCGCGCCACTCGCGCAGATCCGCGGGTTCGATCATCGCCCACCTGCCTTTCGCCGGGGTACGTCAGCGGGCCGGGCAAGGGCCCTGTGCGGGATTTCCTTCCCCCGCGGCGCGATGCCACGCGGTTCAGCCGGCCTCGACCTCGTCGCGGCTGCCGCCCCACAGCGTGTGGAAGGTGCCGTCGCGGTCGGCGCGCCGGTAGGTGTGGGCACCGAAGAAGTCGCGCTGGCCCTGGGTGAGGGCGGCGGGCAGCCGTTCGGCGCGCAGCGCGTCGTAGTAGGCGAGCGCGGCGGAGAAGCCGGGGACGGGCACCCCGCCGGACACCGCGGCGGACACCACGGCCCGCCAGTCGTCCTGGGCGGCGCCGATCTCGGCGGCGAAGCGCGGGTCGGACAGCAGGCTCGGCAGGTCGGGGCGGCCGTCGTAGGCGGCGGTGATCCGGTCGAGGAACGCGGCCCGGATGATGCAGCCGCCGCGCCAGATCGCCGCGATCCGGCCCAGGTCGATGTCCCAGTCGTAGGTGTCGCTGCCGGCCTGGATCTGGTGGAAGCCCTGGGTGTAGGAGACGATCTTCGACGCGTACAGGGCCTGCTCGACCTGGTCGGCGAAGTCGGCGGCGGCCTGGCCGGTCAGGGCCTTCGCCCGCGGTCCTGGCAGGTCGCGGGAGGCGGCGCGCAGGTCGGTGTGGCCGGACACCGAGCGGGCGAAGACCGCCTCGGCGATCCCGGAGACGGGCACGCCCAGGTCCAGCGCGGTCTGCACGGTCCAGCGGCCGGTGCCCTTCTGCTCGGCCGCGTCGGCGACGACGTCCACGAAGGGGCGGCCGGTCGCGGCGTCGGTGTGGGCCAGCACCTCGGCGGTGATCTCGATCAGGTAGGAGTCGAGCCGTCCGGTGTTCCAGGTGCGGAAGATGCCGCTGATCTGCTCGGGGGTGTAGCCGCCGACGGCGCGCAGCAGGTCGTACGCCTCGGCGATGAGCTGCATGTCGGCGTACTCGATGCCGTTGTGCACCATCTTCACGAAGTGGCCGGCGCCGTCCGGGCCGATGTGGGTGGTGCAGGGCGTGCCGTCCTTGGCCTTCGCGGCGATCCGCTCCAGCAGCGGGCCGAGCGACTCGTACGACCGGGTGGAGCCGCCGGGCATGATCGACGGGCCGTTGAGCGCGCCCTCCTCGCCGCCGGAGATGCCGGTGCCGACGAAGTGGATGCCCTGCTCGCGCAGTTCCCGCTCACGGCGCCGGGTGTCCTCGAAGTGGGCGTTGCCGCCGTCGATGATGACGTCGCCGTCCTCCAGCAGCGGGGCGAACTCGCGGATCACCGCGTCGGTGGGGTCGCCCGCCTTGACCATGACGATCAGGCGGCGCGGGCGCTTCAGCGCGGCCACGAACTCCTCGGGGGTGCGGGCGGGCACGAAGTCCCCCTCGTCGCCGTGCTCCTCGACGAGGGCGGTGGTCTTCGCGGTGGTGCGGTTGTGCAGCGCCACGGTGAAGCCGTGGCGGGCGAAGTTGCGGGCGAGGTTGCTGCCCATGACCGCGAGGCCGGTCACGCCGATGTCCGCTGTTGCGCTCATCTTCCGCTCCTGGTTGCCGCGCCGGGGTCGTGGGGCCGCTCCCGGTCATTGTGCGCGGCGGGAGGGTGCCGGGCCGTCGCACTGCGGCCGTTCGGGTGGACGGCGGCGGTGCGGGCGTGGAGCGGCGGCTGGCTGGGAGGTGCGGCCGCGGGCCGGGCGGGGGTCCGCCGCGGCCCGCGGCTCACCGTCGTCGGTCGCGCGAGTCGCCGAAGACCAGCCGGTAGGCGATGAGCAATACCAGCGAGCCGACGATCGCGGCCAGCCATGTCGAGCGGTCGAAGAAGTGGTGCGGCACCGGGTGGCCGAGCACCTTGGCCGACAGCCAGCCGCCGAGGAAGGCCCCGATGATGCCGATGACGGTGGTGCCGAGCACCCCGCCCGGGTCGCGCCCGGGCAGCAGCAGCTTTGCGATCGCTCCTGCGAGCAGTCCCAGAATGATCCAACCGATGATTCCCATGTCGGCCATATGCCCCGGCGCCCGCGGCGCACACCGTGATTTCCGCCGTACGGCGGCTTGTTACGGGGCCGGGACATGTCTGCGACGCCGCTGCGACGGCCGGGCCGGCGGCCGAGGGGTGGGCCGGCCGGGCCGGCAGCCGAGGGGTGGGCCGGATATACGTTGGCCCGGCGGCCGGGTGCTCTGGGAGGCTGGCGGCCATGCACCGATCCCAGGCGACCGACCGGCCCCGACCGCACCGCGCGAACCTCCAGGACCGGCGGACCCGCGGGGCCCGCTCGTGATCGACGCGTACGCCGACCCCGGCGCGCCAGAACGCCGCGGCCCGGGCCGCTACCTGTGGTGGCTGCTGGCCCGCCAGCCGGGCCGCACCCTGGGCGGCGCGGTGCTCGGCACCGTGTGGATGGTCCTGATGGTCCTCACGCCCTACGTCCTGACCCGGGCCGTCGACGACGGGCTGGAGCCCGGCCGCACCGGTCCGCTGCTCGCCTGGAGCGGCGTCCTGCTGGCGCTGGGCACCTTCAACGCCTGGGTCAGCACCATGCGGCACCGCACGATGACGCGGCTGCGGATGGACGCGACCTTCCGCACCGTCAAGTCGGTCATCGCGCAGGCCAACCGGCTGGGGGCGGACCTGTCGCGGCAGGCGGGCGCCGGCGAGGTCGTCACCATCGGCGTGACCGACGTCCAGCAGATCAGCCAGTCCCTGACGATGACCGGACCGGGGCTCGGCTCGGTGATCGCCTACCTGGTGGTGGCGGTGCTGCTGCTGTCGATGTCGGTGTCCCTGGGGCTGGTGGTGCTGCTCGGGGTGCCGGTGATCGCCCTGCTGGTCGGTCCGCTGCTGGGGCGGCTGCGCGGGGCGGAGTCGGTCTACCGCGAGCGGCAGGGCGGACTGACCGCGCGGATCGGCGACCTGTCGGGGGGCCTGCGGGTGCTCAACGGGCTGGGCGGCAAGCAGTTGTTCGCCGACGCCTTCCGCCGGGAGTCCGCCGAGCTGACGGCGCAGGGGTACCGGGTCGGGGCCGTGACGAGCTGGGTGCAGGCGCTCGGCGTGGGGCTCCCGACGCTCTTCCTCGCGCTCGTCACCTGGCTCGCGGCGCGCCTCGCCGTCCAGGGCACCCTGTCGGTGGGCGAGTTCGTCGGGGTTTACGGCTATGTCGCGGTGCTGGTGATGCCGGTGGCGTTCTTCATCGAGTGCGGCTACGACATCACCCGCGGGCTGGTGGCCGCGAAGCGGGTGGTGGGCTTCCTGGCGCTGGCGCCCGAGGGGGGCGAACGGCAGGAGGGCGCGGCGGACGCGCCCGCCGGGCCCTCGGTGCTGCGCGACCCGGACTCCGGGGTGGTGGTGGCGCCGGGGCGGCTCACCGCGCTGGTCAGCGCCCGGCCGGCCGAGTCGGCGGAGGTCGTCGACCGGCTCGGCGGGTTCCGGCGCGCGGACGTGACCTGGGGCGGGGTCCGGCTGGCGGACGTGCCGGCCGCGCAGGTCCGCGACCGGCTCCTGGTCGCCGACAACGAGGCGGACCTGTTCGCCGGGACGCTGCGGGAGATGGTGGCCGGCCGGCGGGCGCACGACGACGAGGCGGTCGCCCGGGCCGTCGGGGACGCCGCGGCGCAGGACGTGGTGGCCGGGCTGCCCGAGGGGCTCGGCACCGCGATGGACGCACAGGCCCGCAACCTCTCCGGCGGGCAGCGCCAGCGCGTGCGGCTGGTGCGGGCGCTGCTGGCCGAACCCGAGGTGCTCATGGCGGTCGAGCCGACCTCCGCGCTCGACGCCCACACCGAGGCGGCCGTCGCGGCCCGGCTGCGGGCTGCCCGGACCGGCCGCACCACGGTGGTCACCGGCACCTCGCCGGTGCTGCTCGACCAGGCCGACACCGTGCAGTACCTCGTCGACGGCAAGGTGGCCGCCTCGGGCACCCACCGCGACCTGCTGCGCCGCGAGCCGGGCTACCGGCTGCTGGTGGACCGCAGCGCGGCGGAGGAGGAGCACGCCGGGCAGGTGCCGGGGCCGGCGCCGGGCGGCGGGGCCGGGCCGGGCGGCGGGGCGGGCGCGATGGACGGGCGGGCGCGGGCCGAGGAGGCGGGGCGATGACGCCGCGGCAGTTGCCGGTGGCCGGGCCGCGGGAGGTCGCGCGGGCGGCCGGGCGCCTGGTGCGGGCCGACCGGTGGGCGTTCGCCGGCGTGCTCGGTCTGAACGCGCTGGCCGCGGCCGCCGGTCTGGTCGGTCCGTGGCTGGTCGGCCGGATCGTGGACGACGTGCAGAAGGGCGCCGGAGTGTGCGACGTGGACCGGATGGCGCTGGTCATCCTGGTCTTCTCCGCGGCGCAGTTCCTGCTCGCCCGCTACGCCCGCTACCTGGGGCACCGCTTCGGCGAGCGCACGCTGGCGCGGGTGCGCGAGCAGTTCGTGGACCGTGCGCTGGCGCTGCCCGCCTCGGTGGTGGAGCGGGCCGGCAGCGGCGATCTGACCGCGCGCGGCACCACCGACGTGGCCATGGTCGGCACCACGCTGCGCGACGCGGCGCCGGAGGTGCTGATCGCCATGGTGCAGGCGCTGTTCATCTTCGGCGCGGTCTTCCTGCTGGACCCGCTGCTGGGCTGCTGCGGCCTGGTCGGGCTGCTGGGGATCTCCTGGTCGGTGCGCTGGTACCTGCGGCGGGCCCGCGCCGCCTATCTCGCGGAGGGCGCGGCCAACTCGGCGGTCACCGAGGTCCTCACGGCCACCGTCACCGGTGCCCGGACGATCGAGGCGTTCGGCTTGCAGGAGCGGCGGGTCGCGGCGAGCAGGGACGCGATCGAGTCCTCCCGCCGGGCCAGGACCCGCACGCTGGACCTACGCAGCGTGTTCTTCCCCACCGTGGAGGTCTCCTACGTCGTCCCCGTGGTCGCGGTGCTGGTGGTCGGCGGTGTGCTGCGCGCGCACGGCGTGGTCGGGCTGGGCGCGGTGGTGAGCGCGGCGCTGTACCTGCGGCAGGTTTCCGAGCCTTTGGACTCGATCATGATGTGGGTGGAGCAACTCCAGAGCAGCAGTGCCTCCTTCGCCCGGGTGGAGGGGCTGGGCGCGGCCGCGCGGCAGGCGCCGGCGGCGGCCGACACCCCCGCGGACGACCGGATCGACGTGGTCGGGGCGCGCTTCTCCTACGAGGGCGGGCGCGAGGTGGTGCGGGGTGTCGACCTGACGGTGCGGCCCGGGGAGCGGATCGCGCTCGTCGGCCCGTCGGGGGCCGGGAAGACCACGCTGAGCCGGCTGCTGGCGGGGATCGACGCGCCGCACGCGGGGTCTGTGACGGTGGGCGGTGTCCCGGTCGCGGCCCTGGACCCGGAGCAGTTGCGCCGCCATGTCGTGCTGGTCACCCAGGAGCACCACGTGTTTCTGGGCACGGTCCGCGACAACCTGCTGATCGCCGCGCCCGCCGCGCAGGACGCCGAACTGCTCGCGGCGCTGGCGGCGGTGGGCGCGGACTGGGTGGAGGACCTCCCGGCCGGCCTGGACACCGCGGTCGGCGACGGCGGCCACCGCACCGACGGCTCGCAGGCCCAGCAACTCGCCCTGGCGCGGGTCGTGCTGGCCGATCCGCACACCCTCATCCTCGACGAGGCGACCGCGCTGCTGGACCCGACCACCGCCCGGCACACCGAACGCGCCCTGGCGAGCGTGCTGCGCGGCCGTACGGTGATCGCGATCGCCCACCGCCTGCACACCGCGCACGACGCGGACCGCGTGGCGGTGATGGAGGACGGCCGTCTGACCGAACTGGGCTCCCATGACGCTCTCCTGGCTGCCCGCGGCACCTATGCGTCGCTGTGGTCGTCCTGGCACGGCGGCACGGACGGCGCCCCGGCCTGACGGGCGTGCGGCCCGCACGGCTGCCGCGGGAGCGCGGCGGTCACTGGGCCGAACGGGGGAAACCGGGCGGGGGTGGAATAGCGGCCGGCGGGCAGGGGGTTGGACGGGGCGTGGGCGGAAGGGCCGCCCACGGGGGGACCGTCGTGCGGCGCGGGCCGGCCGGGGTGGGCCGGGGCGCGTCCGCGGAAGGAGCAGGCGAACGTGAGCGCACAGACCCAGCCCGCGAAGGCGTCCGGGAGCTTCACCCTGTCCGGGAAGCTGCCGGTCACCCGGCTCGGGTTCGGCTCGATGCAGTTGACCGGCCCCGGGGTGTGGGGTGATCCGAAGGACCCCGACGAGGCGGTGCGGGTGCTGCGGCGCGCCGTGGAGTTGGGCGTCGACTTCATCGACACCGCGGACTCCTACGGGCCGGTGGTGGCCGAGCCGCTGATCCGCAAGGCGCTGCACCCCTACCCGGCGGACCTGGTGATCGCCACGAAGGCGGGCCTGGCCCGGTCGGGGCCGGATGCCTGGCAGCCGCTGGGCCGTCCGGAATACCTGCGGCAGCAGGCAGAGATGAGCCTGCGCCATCTGGGCCTGGAGCGCATCCCGCTCTTCCAGTTGCACCGGATCGACCCGAAGGTGCCGCTGGAGGAGCAGGTCGGCGAGCTGAAGCGGCTCCAGGAGGAGGGGAAGATCGCGCACATCGGGCTCTCCGAGGTCGATGTGGACCAGCTGGAGGCGGCCCGGGCGGTCGCGGAGATCGCGTCGGTGCAGAATCTGTACAACCTGGCGAACCGCTCCGCGGAGCGGCTGCTGGACCACGCGGAGGCGGCGGGCATCGCCTTCATCCCGTGGTTCCCACTGGCCACCGGGGAGCTGGCCAAGCCAGGTGGACCGCTCGCCGAACTGGCCGAGCGGCACAGCGCGTCGCCCTCGCAGCTCGCCCTCGCCTGGCTGCTGCGCCGTTCCCCGGTGGTGCTGCCGATCCCGGGCACATCGTCGGTGGCGCATCTGGAGGACAATGTGGCGGCCGCCGAACTCCAGCTCAGCGACGAGGAGTTCGCGGAGCTGACCGCCGCGGTGGGCTGAGCGGGCGCGGGGCCCGGCGGCGTTCGCGGGTGCGGGCGCCGCGGCCCGGCCGGTGCGCTGGGCCGGACGGATGACGCGGGAGTGGCGCTCGGGTGCGCGGCGGGCGGGGTCCGCGCGTCGGGGCGGCCAGGTCGGATGTGCAGGGCGGTACCGACAGTAAGGTCTCGAAAATGCACAAATGGAGTGGCCATCCCTTTCCGCTCGGCGCCACCTTCGACGGCACCGGCACCAACTTCGCGCTGTTCTCCGAGGTCGCCGAGAAGGTCGAGCTGTGCCTGCTCGACGACGGGCGCCGGGAGACGCGGGTGACCCTGACCGAGGTCGACGGCGTGATCCGGCACGCGTACCTGCCGGGGGTCGGCCCCGGGCAGCGGTACGGGTTCCGGGTGCACGGCCCGTACGACCCGGCGCGCGGGCACCGCTGCAACCCGGCCAAGCTGCTGCTCGACCCGTACGCGAAGGCGGTCGAGGGGCAGGCGGACGGGCACCCGTCGCTGCTCGGCTACCGCGACGGCGACCCGGCCGTGCCCGACCCGGCCGACAGCCTGCCGCACGCGATGCTCTCGGTGGTCGCCGACCCGTACTTCGACTGGGGCGACGACCGGCTGCCCAAGCGGCCGTACCACGAGTCGGTGATGTACGAGGCCCACGTCAAGGGCCTGACGATGACGCACCCGGGGCTGCCGCCGGAGATCCGCGGCACCTATGCCGCGCTGGCGCACCCGGCGGTGATCGGGCACCTGACGGAGCTGGGCGTCACCGCCGTGGAGCTGATGCCGGTGCACCAGTTCGTGCAGGACGGGCATCTGCTCGGCCGGGGCCTGACCAACTACTGGGGCTACAACACCATCGGCTTCTTCGCCCCGCACAACGGCTACTCGGCATCGGGCGGCCGGGGCGGGCAGGTCGCGGAGTTCAAGTCGATGGTCAAGGCGCTGCACGCGGCCGGCATCGAGGTGATCCTCGACGTGGTCTACAACCACACCGCCGAGGGCAACCACCTGGGTCCCACGCTGTCCTTCCGCGGGATCGACAACGCCGCGTACTACCGGCTGGCCGACGACGACCCGGCGTCGTACTTCGACACCACCGGCACCGGCAACAGCCTGCTGATGCGCAGCCCGCACGTGCTCCAGCTGATCATGGACAGCCTGCGCTACTGGGTGACGGAGATGCACGTCGACGGCTTCCGCTTCGACCTGGCGGCCACGCTGGCCCGGCAGTTCCACGAGGTGGACCGGCTCTCGGCGTTCTTCGACCTGGTGCAGCAGGACCCGGTGGTCTCGCGGGTGAAGCTGATCGCCGAGCCGTGGGACGTGGGCGACGGGGGCTACCAGGTCGGCAACTTCCCGCCGCTGTGGAGCGAGTGGAACGGCCGGTACCGGGACACCGTCCGCGACTTCTGGCGCTCCTGCGACGGGGTGCTGCCGGAGTTCGCCTCCCGGCTGACCGGCTCCTCCGACCTGTACGCGGGCGAGCACCGCAGGCCGCGCGCGGGGGTGGACTTCGTGACCGCGCACGACGGGTTCACCCTGCGCGACCTGGTCTCCTACAACGACAAGCACAACGAGGCGAACGGCGAGGACAACCGGGACGGCGAGAGCCACAACCGCTCCTGGAACTGCGGCGCCGAGGGCGAGACCGCCGACCGGGCGGTGCTGGCGCTGCGCGCCCGCCAGCAGCGCAACCTGCTGACCACCCTGCTGGTCTCGCAGGGCGTGCCGATGCTCGCCCACGGCGACGAGCTGGGCCGCACCCAGCGCGGCAACAACAACGCCTACTGCCAGGACAACGCCCTGTCCTGGATCGACTGGGAGCTGGACGAGCAGCAGCGCGAGCTGCTGGACTTCACCCGGCGGCTGATCGCGCTGCGCCGAGGCCACCCGGTCTTCCGCAGGCGGCGGTTCTTCCGCGGCGGCCCCGGCCCGGACGGCGGCCCGGGCGATCTGACGTGGCTGCGGCCCGACGGCCGGGAGATGGCCGAGCGCGACTGGTTCCGGCGCGACGCGCACGCGCTGGCGGTGCACCTCAACGGCGACGCGATCTCCGAGCCGGACGCCCACGGGCATCCGATCGCGGACGACTCGTTCCTGCTGCTGTTCAACGCGCACTGGGAGCATGTGGCGTTCCGGCTGCCGCCGGTGGAGTTCGGGCCCGGCTGGAGCGTGGTGGTGGACACCGCGGAGCGCTCCGGGGCGGACGGCGGCGCCCCGGTGCGCTTCGCGGCCGGCGACACCTGCAAGGTGGAGGCGCGCGCGGTCGTGGTGCTGGTCCGGGAGCCCGGCCGGGCGCGATGAGGCGCCGCCCGTAGCGGCCGCCCGAGGTCCCGGGCGAGCGGGCGGGAAACGGGCAGGGCGGCCCGGTACGGGCACACCGGCGCGAACCGGGCACGCCACCCCCCCGCCTCCGGCCCGATACGCACCGGAGGTCCGGAATGCGCGCGGCGCCGGCGCCGGGCCGGCGCCGCGGACCGGGCCCGGCGCCCTCCCGACCGGGCCGGAAAACCCGTCGAACGCGCCCGGAAAGATGTATCCGCCCGCTATCGGGCAACCGCCCGAACCGGGCCCGCCAGCCGCCGCTTTGGGTGCGATTCGGTCGGCATACCCTCCCACCACCTGGGGGACCAGGGCCTTTCCACCGGCTGACCGGGCAATACCGGGCCGTTTGTTGTCCGTTGTGGGCCCTGGTCGGACAAAGGGCCGACGGTATAACTCTTCTACGGGCGATACCGGGCAGGCCGCGCCCGGACCGGAGCGAAGAGGCGAGGTGGGCGATGAGGGCCGAGGAGCGCCAGCACCGCATCCTGACCCTGGCCCGTCACCACGGCCAGGTGGAGGTCACCGCGGTGGCGTCGGACCTGTCGGTGGCACCGGAGACGATCCGGCGGGACCTGGGCGTGCTGGAGCGCCGCGGTCTGGTGCGCCGCACCTACGGCGGGGCGTATCCCGTCGAGGGCGCGGGGTTCGAGACCGCGCTGGCCGAGCGGGTCAACCTGCACGTCGCCGACAAGCGCCGGATCGCCGCCGAGGCGGTCAAGCTGCTCGGCGAGGCGGAGACGGTGTTCGTGGACGAGGGCTACACGCCCCAACTCGTCGCCTCCCTGCTGCCGCGCGACCGCCCGCTGACGGTGGTCACCGCGTCGCTGTCCACCGCCGCCGCGGTCGCGGAGTCCGCCGACACCACGGTGCTGCTGCTCGGCGGCCGGGTCCGGGCCAGGACCCTGGCGACCGTGGGCTCGTGGGCGTGCGCGATGCTGGCCGGCTTCGTCATCGACCTGGCGTTCGTCGGTTCCAACGGCATCTCCCGCGAACTCGGCCTGACCACACCTGATCCGGTCGTCGCCGATGTCAAGGCCAAGGCGCTGGAGGTCTCGCGCCGGCGGGTGTTCATGGGCCACCACAGCAAGTTCGGCGCGAGCAGCTTCTGCCGCTTCGCGGAGGTCTCCGACTTCGAGGCGATCGTGACCGACACCGGGCTGTCCAGCACCGAGGCCCACCGCTACACCCTGCTCGGCCCCCGCGTCTTCAGGGCCTGACCCCCGCCGCCGATCCCCCGACGCCGATCCGCCGCCCCCGACCCACCACTCCCGACCCACCGCTCTCGACCGACCGACCGCTCCCGACCTCCCCCGCACCTCCTTCCGCCCGCACCCCCGTGCCGTTCCGACGTGCCGCCATCGGCCCGCCGGATGATCCCCCACACCCCGACCCCAGTCATGAAAGGGACGAATCATGACATCGTCTACCGGCTCCACCGCCTCCCGCAGACTGCGCCGCCGCACCCTCCCCCCGTTGGCGCTGGCGGTGTCGGGCATGCTGCTCGCGGCGGCCTGCTCGGGCGCGGGCGGCGCCGGCGGCGGCTCCGGCTCGCACTCCATCAACGTGCTGATGGTCAACAACCCGCAGATGGTGGACCTGCAGAAGCTGACGGCCGCCAACTTCACCAAGTCCACCGGCATCAAGGTGAACTTCACGGTGCTGCCCGAGGACGACGTCCGCGACAAGATCACCCAGGACTTCTCCAGCCAGGCCGGCCAGTACGACGTGGCCACCATCAGCAACTACGAGGCGCCGATCTTCGCGAAGAACAACTGGCTGTCCTCGCTGTCGTCCGAGGCGAAGGCCGACACCGCCTTCGACCAGAGCGACATCCTGCCCGCCATGCAGCAGTCGCTGACGTACAACGGGCAGCTGTACGCCGAGCCGTTCTACGGCGAGTCGTCGTTCCTGATGTACCGCAAGGACGTCTTCGCCGCGAAGGGCCTGACGATGCCGGCGAACCCGACCTGGACCCAGGTCGCGGACCTGGCCGCCAAGGCCGACGGCGCCGAGAAGGGCATGAAGGGCATCTGCCTGCGCGGCCAGCCCGGCTGGGGCGAGATGATCGCGCCGCTGACCACCGTGGTGAACACCATGGGCGGCACCTGGTTCGACAAGGACTGGAAGGCCCAGGTCGACAGCCCCGCCTTCACCAAGGCGGTGAACTTCTACGTCGACCTCGTCCGCAAGCACGGCGAGGCCGGCGCCGCCCAGTCCGGGTTCACCGAGTGCCTCAACGACCTGGAGCAGAGCAAGGTCGCCATGTGGTACGACGCCACCTCCGCGGCCGGCTCCCTGGAGGGCTCCGGCTCCCCCGTGGCCGGGAAGATCGGCTACGTGCCCGCGCCGGTCGACCAGACCAAGAACGCCGGCTGGCTGTACACCTGGGCCTGGGGCGTGCAGAAGGCGAGCAAGCACCAGTCCGACGCCTGGAAGTTCATCTCCTGGGCGTCCGGCAAGGGCTACGAGAACCTGGTCGGCCAGAAGCTCGGCTGGTCCCGGGTGCCGGCCGGCAAGCGCACCTCGACCTACAGCAACCCCGACTACGTCAAGGCGTCCGCCGCGTTCGCCCAGCCGACGCTCAACGCGCTCAAGGACGTCGACCCGGCCAACCCCGGTGTGCAGCCGCGCCCCGCGCCCGGCATCCAGTTCGTGGACATACCGGAGTTCACCGACCTCGGCACCCAGGTCTCCCAGCAGCTCTCCTCGGCGGTGGCCGGCCGCACCAGCGTCTCCAGCGCGCTGAAGGCCAGCCAGAAGCTCGCCGAGAAGGTCGCCGACAAGTACGCCGGCAAGTGAGCGGGAAGCCGACACCATGAGCACTCCCTCGATCCTCGGAGACCGCCACGCGCCGCCGGCCGTGTCGGGGTCCGCCGCGAACCGGGCACCGCGCCGCAACGCCGGTGCCTGGGCGCGGCGGGCGCCGCTGCTGCCCGCGCTGATCTTCATGATCGTCGTCACCCAGCTGCCGTTCGTCGGCACCCTGGTGATCTCGTTCATGCGCTGGAACGCCCTGGACCCCAGTGACAAGGGGTTCACCGGCTTCGACAACTACAAGGAGGAGTTCACCGACCCGCAGCTGCGCTCGGCGCTGACCACCACGGTGGTGCTGACCGTCACGGTGGTGCTGGTCAGCCTCGTGCTGGGGCTGGGCCTCGCGCTGCTGATGGACCGGAAGTTCCCCGGCCGCGGCGCGGTGCGCACGCTGCTGATCACGCCGTTCCTGGTGGTGCCGGTCGCCTCAGCGCTGCTGTGGAAGCACGCCCTGTACAACGCCACCTACGGCTTCATCAACGGCTCACTCACCTGGATCTGGAGCGTGTTCGGCAGCGACAGCGCGCCGCAGCCGGACTGGCTGTCCACGTCGCCGAAGCTCGCCGTCGAGGCGTCGCTGATCTGGCAGTGGACGCCGTTCATGATGCTGATCCTGCTGGCCGGGTTGCAGTCGCGCCCCACCGACGTCGTCGAGGCGGCCCGCGTGGACGGCGCCAACAACTGGGACGTGTTCCGCTTCCTGACCCTGCCGCACCTGCGCCGCTACCTGGAACTGGCCGCGCTGCTCGGCACGGTCTACGTGGTGCAGAACTTCGACGCGGTCTTCACCCTCACCTCCGGGGGCCTGGGCACCGCGAACCTCCCCTACGCGGTGTACAGCACCTTCTACGAGGCCCACGACTACGGGCAGGCGTCCGCGGAGGGCGTGATCGTGGTGATCCTGTCCATCCTCGTGGCGACGTTCGCGCTGCGCTCGGTCTCGTCGCTGCTCAGGGAGGAGTCCCGCTGATGGCCGCCACCACCCTCGACCCCGTCACCCCGGTCGCCGGCCGCGCGCCGCGCGAGCGCAAGGAGCGCCGCAACCGCGGCCTGCTGGCCGTCGGCGCCTGGCTGTGCGGGATCGTCTTCTTCCTGCCCTTCGCGTGGATGGTGCTGACCTCCTTCCACAGCGAGCAGGACGCGGGCACCAACCCGCCGAAGATCGACGCGCCGCTGACCCTGCACGGCTACCGCGAGTTCTTCGGCTCCGGCACCGGCGTCAGCCCGTGGCCGCCGCTGATCAACTCGCTGACCGCCAGCGTCGTCTCCACCCTGCTGGTGCTGCTGCTGGCCACCCCGGCGGCGTACGCGCTGTCCATCCGGCCGGTCCGCAAGTGGTCCGACGCGATGTTCTTCTTCCTGTCGACGAAGATGCTGCCGGTCGTCGCCGGGCTGCTGCCGGTCTACCTCATCGCGAAGAACATCGGCATGCTCGACAACATCTGGCTGCTGGTCATCCTCTACACCTCGATGAACCTGCCGATCGCGGTGTGGATGATGCGGTCCTTCCTGTCCGACGTGCCCGGCGCGATCATCGAGGCCGCGTCCATCGACGGCGCCGGACTGCCGACCATCCTCGCCCGGATCGTCGCCCCGATCGTCGCGCCCGGCATCGCGGCGACCGCGCTGATCTCGTTCATCTTCAGCTGGAACGAGCTGCTCTTCGCACGGGTGCTCACCGGTGTCACCGCCGGCACCGCGCCCGTCTTCCTGACCAGCTTCGTCACCAGCCAGGGCCTGTTCCTGGCGAAGGTGTGCGCCGCCGCGGTCTGTATCTCCCTGCCGGTGCTCGCCGCCGGGTTCGCCGCCCAGGACAAGCTCGTCCAGGGCCTCTCCCTTGGAGCCGTCAAGTGAAAGCCGCCGTCATCAGCTCCCCCGGCCAGGTCGGCATCGAGACCGTGGACGACCCGACGCCGGGCCCGGGCGAGGTGGTCGTCCAGGTCGCCGCCTGCGGCCTGTGCGGCACCGACCTGCACATCCTCCAGGGGGAGTTCGCGCCGACGCTGCCGATCGTGCCCGGCCACGAGTTCGCCGGGGAGATCGTCGCGGTCGGCTCGCAGGTACGCGGTCTGAGCGCCGGCGACCGGGTCGCGGTGGACCCCTCGCTGTACTGCCACGAGTGCCACTACTGCCGGATCGGCCGCAACAACCTGTGCGAGCGGTGGAACGCGATCGGCGTCACCGTGCCCGGCGGCGCCGCCGAGTACGCCGCCGCCCCGGCCGCGAACTGCGTCAAGCTCCCCGAGCACATCGCCACCCGCGACGCCGCCCTGATCGAGCCGCTGTCCTGCGCGGTGCGCGGCTACGACATCCTGCGCTCCCAGCTGGCCACCCACGTCCTCATCTACGGCTCCGGCACCATGGGCCTGATGATGATGGAGCTGGCCAAGCGCACCGGCGCGGCCAGCGTCGACATGGTCGACCTCAACGAGGAGCGGCTGACCACCGCGCGGCAGCTGGGCTGCTCCGCGGCGGCCACCAGCGCCGACGAGCTGGACCAGCCGCGCGGCTGGGACGTCGTCATCGACGCGACCGGCAACGCCGCCGCCATCCAGGACGCCCTGGGCCGGGTCGGCAAGGGCGGCACCTTCCTCCAGTTCGGCGTCGCCGACTACGCCGCCCGCGCCACCATCGAGCCGTACAAGATCTACAACCAGGAGATCACCATCACCGGTTCGATGGCGGTGCTGCACAGCTACGAGCGGGCCGCTGAGCTGTTCGCGGGCGGGGTGCTGGACCCGGAGGTGTTCATCAGCGACCGGCTGCCGCTGGTGGACTACGCTGCCGCCCTACAGCGCTTCCAGGCGGGCGTCGGCCGGAAGATCCAGGTCCTGCCGTAGGGCCCGCCCCTGCCGACTCCCCCCACACCCGTCCCTGGTCCCGCCGTGTTGCCGTGCCGCCGGAAGAGGAAGGCCCATGACCGCACCCCTGCCCGCTTCGCCCCCCGTGCCGCCGCTGCCGCCTCCCCCGGTGCCGGCGCTGGTGATCGGCGAGGCACTGACCGACATCCTGACCGGTCCGGCAGGGGTGCACGGCGAGCACCCCGGCGGCAGCCCGGCGAACGTCGCACTCGGGCTCGGCCGCCTCGGCCACCCGGTACGCCTGGCCACCCGTATCGGCCGTGACCGCACCGGCACGGCACTGCGCGAGTGGCTGGAGCGCGGCGGAACCGAACTGCTGCCGGGGTCCGTCGGTGACGCGCCGACCTCGTCGGCGACCGCCCGGGTGCGCCCGGACGGCACGGTGGGCTACGAGTTCGACCTCGTCTGGGACCTCGCGCCGCAGACCGTCGAGGCGCTGCGCTCGGGGCCCCCGGCCCATCTGCACATCGGGTCGGTGGCCGCCGCGCTGCCGCCGGGCGCCGACCTGGTGCTCGCGGCCACCGAGCAGCTCCGGCCGCGCGCCACCGTCTCCTACGACCCCAACATCCGCCCGGCGCTGCTGGGCGACCGGGACACCGAACGCGCCCGGGTGGAGCACCTGGTCGGGCTGAGCGACGTGGTGAAGGCCAGCGACGAGGACCTCGCCTGGCTCTACCCGGAACAAGACCCGGACACCGCGGCCGCCCGCTGGGCGCGGCTCGGCCCCGCGCTGGTGGTGCTCACCCGGGGCCCGCGCGGCGCCCGCGCCTGGTGGCAGCACGGCATGCTCGATGTGCCGGCGCCGCCGATCCGCGTGGTGGACACCGTGGGCGCGGGCGACTCGTTCATGTCCGCGCTGGTCAGCGCGCTGCTGCGGCGGGACCTGCTGAGCGGCGGCGGCACGTCCGCGACCGCCGCGACCCGGGCGCGGCTGCGGGAGGCGACCGGTGCGGCGGCCCTGAGCCCCGAGGTGGTCGGGGCGCTGCGGTACGCGGTGCGGGCGGCGGGCATCACCTGCTCCCGCCCGGGCGCGGCCCCGCCGACCTACGAGGAGCTGGAGCGGCCGCCGGCCTGAGGCGTCGGGCGAGCACGCGGGCGAGCACCGGGATGAATCCCGGGTGAGCCCGCGCGGTGGCGCGCCCGGCCCGCGTCACGCGAAGTGGACGACGATCCGCCCCTGGTTGGACGGGTCGGCCTCGAAGCTGCGGTAGAGCCGCTTGAGATGGGGCTGCCGCAGCGTGGCGAGCACGCGCGTGCGCAGCTTGCCCGAGCCCTTGCCGGAGATGATCTCCACCCGGTCCGCCTTCGTGGCCGCGGCCCGGAAGATGATCTCCCGCACGGCGCGGTCGATGTCGCGGTCGCTGCGGAACAGCGGGTGCAGGTCGAGGGTGAGCGTCATCGGGTGCCTGTGCCTTCCGAGCCGGCGGCGGCGCCCACCGCGGGCGCCAGAAGCACCGTACCCCCGGCGGGGAAATCGCGTGGCGGCCCCGGGCAGCCGCGGTTACGGTCGCGCGATGACCACTCGTACCTTCCGGATCACCGTCCGCGGCGTCTTCGACCAGCTCACCGACGCCCAGCGCGCCGAACTGCTGGCGCACGCGGCCGAACACGACGTGCTGCGGGCCGCCTTCACCCCCGAGGGGCACCTCAGCTACGACCTCGCGGCGCGCCCCGCGTTCACCTTCCGCTTCAGCGACACCGGTGAGGCCGAGGAGGACATCCTGCCCGCGACCGAGCGCGCGCAGGCCGCCGCCCGCGCCTGGCTGGAGAGCCGCGGCTACGGCTTCGCGAAGCTGCGCGCCCAGGCCGAGGACCTGTCGCTGGCGCCGCTGGGCAAGCGGCAGAAGCGGGAGGCGACCCGGCGGCAGGCGTAAGCGGGCCGAGCGCCACCGCCGTTCCCGGCCCGCCGCCTTGAGGCGTCAACGGCCCCGCCGGGTGCCGAAAAGGCACCCGGCTGCGTCACACTGCTCTCAGCCACCACCCGAGCACCGGCCGCACCTCCTCGCACCTCGCCCCCACCGGAACACCCGTCAGGAGCGTGAGTTGAAGAGATTCCTGCCCGCGATCGCCCTTCCCGTCGCCGCGTTGGCCGCCGTGCTGGCGCCACCGGCCGCCGCCGCCGGACCGGCCATCGCCGGACCGCCGCCCGCCTCCGCACCGCAGTACCCGGACCTCGCCGCCGCGTACGACAACGCCGGCATCAGCTCGGCCGCCGATCCCACCGCCGCGGACCTCGACGGCCTCGGCAACAGCTTCGTCGCCGAGGACCTGGCGGCCGCGGGCTGGGGCCCGGGCGCCGCGGTCACGGTCGACGGCACCGAGCTGGCCATGCCGCGGCGCGCACCGGGCCGGCCGGACAACGTCGTCGCCGACGGCCAGCGCATCGCGCTGCACGGTGCCGGGTCGGCGCTGACGTTCCTGGTCACCGGCACGGCCGCCGACGCCACCGGGTCCGGCACGGTCCGCTACGCCGACGGCGGCAGCCAGAGCTACCGGCTGACCGCGCCCGACTGGTACAGCGGGCCGAGCGACCTGCTGACCGTGCGCACCGCGCGCCGTGACACGCCCGCCGGCCCGACCGCGCTGGACGTCAAGCTGTACGCGGTGTCCGTGCCGCTCGACGCCCGCAGGCGGCCGGTGTCGGTGACGCTGCCGACCGTGGCCGCCGCGGACGGCGCCGCGGCGCCCGCGCTCCATGTGTTCGCCCTGGGCCTGCGGAAGGTGCCGGCCGGTTGGAGCGCGACCTGGTCCACCGCGGTCGACGACAGCCTGGCGCCGTACGTGTGGACCGACCGCACCCTGCGGATGGTGGAGCACACCAGCGTCGGCGGCGACCGGGTGCGGATCAGGCTGGACAACTCCTTCGGACCGGCCCCGCTGACGGTCGGCCACGCCACCATCGCGGTGCGCGCGTCCGGCGCGGCGCCGGCCGCCACGCCCGCCACCCTCACCTTCGGCGGCAGGCAGCAGGTCACGATGCCGGCCGGCGGGCAGGCGTACAGCGACCCGCTGCCCTTCGCCGTGCCCGCCGACAGCGACCTGCTGGTCAGCGTCTTCCTGCCGGGCACCGTGCAGTTCGCGCCGATGCACAGCCTGGGCCTGCAGGACATGTACTCCACCGCCGACAACGGCACCGACCACGCCGCCGACGGCGCCGGCTTCCCGGTGAACAACCTCTTCCGGTTCTGGACGGTGCTGTCGGGCATCGAGGTCACCGGCCCCGCGCACGGCACCGTCGTCGCGCTGGGCGACTCGATCACCGACGGCTACGCCTCCACCGTGGGCGGCAACCAGCGCTGGCCGAACTACCTCGCGCAGCGCCTGCTCGCCCAGGACGGCCCGAAGGCGCCGGCCGTCGCCGACGAGGGGATCAGCGGCAACAAGGTGCTCACCGACGCGTTCACGGGCCTGCCGGACACCGGCACCGCGGGCGTCAAGGCGACCGCCCGGCTCGACCGCGACGTCTTCGCGCAGGCCGGGGTGCGCACCGTCGTCGTTCTGGAGGGCATCAACGACGTGGACGCGAACGCCACCGCCGCCGACGTGATCGCGGGGCTGAAGCAGATCGCCGCGGCGGCCCACGCCCACGGTCTGCGGGTCGTCGCCGGCACCCTCACCCCGACCGGCGGGTGCAGCTGCACCAACCCCGCGCGGGCCGCGGCGCGCGACGCGATCAACGCCTTCGTCCGCGACAACGGCGGCGTCTTCGACGCGTGGGTGGACTTCGACGCCGCCGTGCGCGACCCGGCCGACCCGCAGACGATGCTGCCGCGCTACGACTCCGGCGACCACCTGCACCCCAACGGCGCCGGCTACCGCGCCATGGCCGACGCGATCGACCTGGCCGCCCTCCGATAAAGTTCTTGACCTGTACATGGCCATTTTTTGCCCCTACGATGACCTCGCACCTCCGCGAGAGAGCGCTCTCTCCCGCACTTCGGTCTCACTCCCCCCGGACGGAAGAAGAAGTGTCATGAGACGCAGAATCGGCATGATCGCGTGTCTGTCCGCCGCCCTCGTGGCGACCGCCCTCACCGGCGCGGGCGCCATGTCGGCGGACGCCGCCCCGGCCTCCGCCGCCCGCGCGGACGCCTCCGACGCCGTGGTGTCGGCGATGGTCCACGACCTCGGCCTCACCCCGGCCCAGGCCCACCAGCGGCTGCGGCAGCAGGCCGCGGCCACCGCACTGACCCCCAAGGCCCGCAAGGCGGCGGGCGGTTCCTACGGCGGATCGTGGTTCGACCAGAGCGACGGCTCGCTGGTGGTCGCCGTCACCGACGCGCACGCGGCGGCGGCGGTGGCGAGGACCGGCGCGACCGCGAAGGTCGTCTCCCGCACCGCCGAGCAGCTCAACACCGCGAAGTCGGCGATCGACACGCTGGCCAGGGCGCACAAGGCCCCGGCCGGGGTGAGCAGTTGGGGCGTGGACCTCCAGTCCAACCAGGTGGTCGTCGACGTCCAGGCCGCCCACGCGAAGGACGCGGCGGTGCGGGCGTTCGTCGCCGGGGCCGAGCGGGGCGACAGCGCCCACGCGGTCACGGTCCGCACGACGGCCGCGGCAGCTCCGACAACGCTGTCAGCCGGCACCGTCGGCGGCGACCCGTACACCAGCCACGGCATCCGCTGCTCCATCGGCTTCTCGGTGATCGGCGGGTTCGTCACCGCGGGCCACTGCGCCCAGCAGGGCGCGGCGGTCTACGGGTGGGACGGCTCCTACGTCGGCAACTTCCAGGCAGGCACCTTCCCGGGCAACGACTACTCCTGGGTGAACGTCGGCAGCGGCTGGTGGACGGTGAACGTGGTGCTCGGCTGGGGCACCGTCTCCGACGTGCTGGTGCACGGCTCCAACGTGGCGCCGGTGGGCTCCTCGATCTGCCGCTCGGGGTCGACCTCGCACTGGCACTGCGGCACCGTGCTGGGCATGAACGAGACGGTCAACTACAGCGAGGGCAGCGTCTACGGGCTCACCGAGACCAACGTGTGCGCCGAACCCGGCGACTCCGGCGGCTCGTTCATCAGCGGCGACCAGGCCCAGGGCGTCACGTCCGGCGGCTACGGCGACTGCACCTCGGGCGGCGAGACCTGGTTCCAGCCGGTCAACCCGATCCTGTCCGCCTATGGTCTGACGCTCCAGACCAGCTGACCGCCGGCACCTGAAAGGCACAGCGCGGCCCGTCCCGGAACTCCCTCCGGGGCGGGCCGTCGCCGTGGGCGGGCGCGCTTGACGCGATTAGTTATAGGTCGCACAATTGTTGCTATGACTACAACCAATCACCCCGACAGCACTCGGCCCGACCCGACGGCCCGGCTAAGCGAGCGGGTGCTGCTGATCGGCGCCTCCCGCGGGCTGGGGCTCGCGCTCGCCCAGGAGTGGGCGAAGGACGGCCGGCAGGTCGTGGCGACCGTGCGCGGCACCGCCCGCACCGCGCTGCACGACCTCGCCGACGGCGCCGCGGGCCGCGTGCAGATCGAGACCGTGGACATCACCGAGCCGGAGCAGATCGCGGCGCTGCGCGAACGGCTGGCCGGCCGGCGCTTCGACCTGCTCTTCGTGAACGCGGGCGTGACCAACCAGCCGGAAGGGACCGTGGCCGAGACCTCGACCGAGGAGTTCACCCGGGTCATGGTGACCAACGCGCTCGGCCCGCTGCGGGCGGTCGAGGCGCTCCAGGACCTGGTCGAACCCGCGGGCACCATCGGCGTGATGTCCTCCGGGCAGGGCAGCGTCGCCAACAACGAACGCGGCGGCCACGAGGTGTACCGGGGCAGCAAGGCCGCGCTCAACACCTTCATGCGCAGTTACGCGGCCCGGCACGAGGGCGAGCCGCGGAGCCTGGTGCTCATGGCGCCGGGCTGGGTGCGCGTCGGCGTCGGCGGCCCCGACGGCCGGCTCAGCGTGGAGGAGAGCATCCCGAACGTGGTCCGGACACTGGACTCGCTGCGCGGCACGCCCGGCCTGCACTACGTCGACTACCTCGGCCGTACGGTGGCATGGTGAGTCCGGCGCCGGCCCCCGGCGACGCGGACGCCGACCCCGTACGGCAGGTCTGGACGCTGATGCGGCGCTTCGTCGAGGCCCACAGCCGGCACGGCGAACTCGCCGACGCGCTCGGCTTCCGCCTCGGCGGGGGCCGCGGCAAGGTGCTGCTCCAGCTGCGGCAGGGGCCGCGCACGCTGCGCGAGATCGCCGAGGCCAACGGGGTGGACGCGCCCTACGCGACGATCGTCGTGGACAAGTTGGAGGCGCACGGCCTGGTCGAGCGCCGCCCGCACCCCGACGACCGGCGGCGCAAGCTCGTCACGCTCACCGCGGCCGGGCAGCGGGCGCTGGAGACCGCCGACGCCATCCTGCTGCGCCCGCCCGCGGCCGTCGGCACGCTGCCGCCGGGTGACCTCGAACGCCTGGCGGAGTTGCTCGCCCGGCTGCTGGCGGCGGACGCGGCGGGCGGCTGAGCGCGCGGGGCGCGGCCGCGGCCCGGCCCGCCCGGGAAGCAGGCGCCGCGTCCGGCATCATGCTGGTCATGACCGTCTCCGAACCAGGCAGCACCCCGGGCACCGGCCGGGTGGCGCACGCGCGGGTGCCGATGACCGGCCGCGACCCCGGCGAACACGGCCGGGTCTCCACGCCGTTGGAGCTGCTGCTCGACCTGACCTTCGTCGTCGCCGTCGGCACCGCGGCCGACCAGTTCGCCGAGATGCTCGCCGGCGGGCGCACCGGTGCCGCGGTGGCCTCGTTCCTGATGGCGATGACCGCGATCCTCATCGCGTGGATCAGCTTCAGCTGGTTCGCCTCGGCCTTCGGCACGGACGACTGGCTGTACCGGGTGCTGACCATGGTGCAGATGATCGGTGTGGTGGTGTTCGCGCTGGGCCTGCCGGCGATGTTCCACTCCGTGCGGGAGGGCGGGCACCTGGAGCTGCGGGCGATCGTCGCGGGCTATGTCGTGATGCGGGTCGCGATGGTGCTCCAGTGGTGGCGGGCGGCCCGGGACTCGCCGCCCTTCCACGACGTCGGCATGGCGATGATCCGCTGGACGGTGATCGCGCAGGCGGCGTGGACGGTGGTCGGCTTCGCGCCGCTGCCGCGCACGGCGGTCTTCGCGGCGTTCGTGGTGCTCGCGGTGCTGGAACTGCTGCTGCCGGTGCTCGGGCAGGGCGGCGCCGGGGGTACGCCCTGGCATCCGCACCATGTGGCCGAGCGGTACAGCCTGTTCGCGATCATCACCCTCGGCGAGGGCGTGGTGGGCACCGTGGCGTCGTCGGGCGGTCTGCTCGGGGGCGCGGACGGCACGCACTGGACCGGCACCGCGGTGGCGGTCGTGGTGGCGGGGATCGGCCTGACCTTCGGGATGTGGTGGGTGTACTTCACCACGCCGTTCGGCGACATCCTGGTCCGCCGCCGCGCGTTCGGCTACCTCTTCGGCTACGGGCACATCCCGGTCTTCGTGGGGATCGCCGGCGCTGGCGCGGGGCTGCATGTCGCGGGGCTGTACCTGGAGCACGACGCGGAGCTCGGCGGGACCGCGGTGGTGCTGGCGCTGGCCCTGCCGGTCGGCCTGTACGTGCTGATGATCTACCTGCTGCACACGCTGCTGCTGTCCGCGCGGGACAGCTTCCACCTGCTGCTGATCGCCATCAGCATGGTGGTGCTGCTGGCGGCGGTGCTGCTGGCGGCGGCGGGCGCCGCGCTGTCGCTGTGCCTGCTGGTGGTGATGCTCGCGCCGTTCGTCACCGTCGTCGGGTACGAGACGGTCGGGCACCGGCGGCAGCGGCGGATGCTGGACGGGCTGCCCCCGGCCGGGGACGCGCCCTGAGCAGGCCCGGGCCGGGGCGGAGGGCGGTTCACCCCTGACCGGGGCGCCGCGCGGTCACGCGGTCAGGCGCGGTCGGTGCGCGGGAAGACGTACTCGTCGAGCACGATGCCCAGCGCCACCGCCGCCGGGATCGCCACCAGACCGCCGACGATGCCGAGCAGGCTCCCGCCGACCAGGACCGCGACGACGGTGACGACCGGGTGGACGTCGACGGCGTACTTCATCGCCCGCGGCATGATCAGGTAGTCCTCGGCGACGCGGAAGGCGACGGAGAAGGCGGCGGTGGCCAGCGCCACCGGCAGTGACACCGACAGGGCGATCAGGCTGACCGCGATCCCGCCGACCGTGGAGCCGATCACCGGCACCATGTCCACCAGGGCGACGAAGAAGCCGAGGGCGGCCGGGTAGGGCACGCCGGTGGCCTCGCACCAGGCGAAGGCGGCGGCCCCGGCGATCGCGGAGGTGACGACGTTGCCGAGCATGAAGCGGCCGACCCGGCTGAGGATCTCCTCGCTCACCGCCTCCGCCCTGGCCCGGCGGGTGCCGGGCACGAAGCGGTAGCCGAAGCACTTGATCGCGGGCAGGGCGGCCATGACGTAGAGGGTCACCGTGACCACGATCGCGGTGGAGGCGACCGCGCTCACCACGAGCTGGCCGGCGCCCAGCACGCCGCCGGCGATGTCCGCCGCTCCCCCGCCGGAGCCGAGCTGCTGCCGGACCTTCTCGATGACGTGGTAGTGCTCCTCCAGCCGTCCCAGGGTGGTGCGGTGGTCGTGCAGCTGGCTGCGCCAGCGCGGCACGTCGTCGGTGAGCGCGGCGATGGCGGCGCTGACCGGCGGGATGACCAGCGCCACGAACGCGGCGAGCACCCCGGCGAACCCGGCCGCCACCGCGGCCACCGCCAGGCCCCGGCGCAGCCCGCGCCGGCACAGCCACGCCACGACCGGCTCCAGGCTGACCGCGATGAACACCGCGAGCAGCAGCAGCGTCAGCAGCTCGCTCATCCGCAGCACGGTGCGCACCAGCATCCAGGCGAGCACCGCGCCGAGCCCGGCGCCGAAGCCGACGCCGAACCAGGAGCGGCGGACCGCCGGGAGGGCCGCGGCGAGCCGGGGCCGCGGCCGGGCGGTGCCGGGCGCGGCGGGCGCGGCAGTGGCAGCCGGGGCGGGGGCGGAAGCGGCGGCGGGGGCCACGGGGAGCGCGGTGCCGGCGGGCAGGTCGGTCATGGCTGGGCTCCCTCGCGACGGTGGATCGCACTCGACGGCCGCGCGGGCGGGGGCGGCCGCCGCCCGCGGGTCCACCTCTACCAACGGCGCGGAGCGCGGCGCGTCACCCGTTGCCGCCTGGTCGGCGGAATCCGGGGGGCGCCCGAACCCCCGCGAACCGCCCATGTGCACCCCGCGCGCACCTCCCGATCCCCTCCTTCCGCGCCTTTCGGGCACCCGCGTGCGCGAAACACCGAGGTAACGTGCGCATTTTTGACTCAATCATGGGTCTACTGAGCAGAAACGCGCGGTTGACACAGGGGAATCTGCGCGATTTACTCCCGGGCAAGCGCCGGAAACGAGGACCGGCGCGAGAGGTACGCCTAGCCGGTGATCCGGCCCCCACCCGGGCCGTAAGTCCGGACAAAGTCGCCAGGACCGCCGTGCGCGTCCGAGGCGGGGACGTACCCCCCATCATCAGGAGCTCGATGATGCGCATCGACCGCGGTTCCGTTCTCCGACTGACCGCGCTTCCGGCGCTCTTGGCCACCGCGCTCGTCCCGTCGCTCGCGATGCAGCAGGCCGGCGCCGCGACCGACTCGGTGGCCCTTCCCCCCACCCACGCCGACTTCGACTACCAGCTCGGCGGCGCGTACACCCCGCCCGCGGGTGTGACCGTGGTCAGCCGCGACCACACCGACGCGCCCGCCGACGGGGTCTACAACATCTGCTACGTCAACGCCTTCCAGGCCCAGCCCGACGCCGAGGACGACTGGGGCTCCGACCTGCTGCTCCACAACGCGGACGGGGACGTCGTCTACGACGAGGACTGGGGCGAGGCCCTGCTCGACACCAGCACGGCGGACAAGCGGCAGCGCATCGCCGCGAAGGTCGACGGCTGGATCGACGACTGCGCCGCCAAGGGGTACCAGGCCGTCGAACCCGACAACTACGACAGCTACAGTCGGTCGGGCAAGCTGCTCACCTCGGCCGAGGCGGAGGCGATGATCACGCTGCTGTCGGCGCACGCGCACGCCGACGGGCTGGCCATCGCGCAGAAGAACACCCCGCAACTGGCCGACGACCGGGCCAAGACCGGGCTGGACTTCGCGGTCGCCGAGGAGTGCGGCTACTACGACGAGTGCGGCGACTACACCGCCGCGTTCGGCGACAACGTGATCGTCATCGAGTACACCGCGAAGGGACTGAAGAAGGCGTGCGCGGGGTGGGGGGACGAGCTGAGCATCGTCCAGCGTGACCTCGACGTCGTGCCGGCCGGCAGCAAGGGCTACGTCCGCAAGACCTGCTGACGGCGCGGTGGGCGGCGCGGGCACCCCGACCCCGACCCCGCGCCCGCGCCGCCCGCCTCCTCCCGCCGCCACCGCTACCGCCGCACCCGCACCCGCACCGACACCCCGCGACCGCCACCCCCGGACCGGCACCGCGGCACCACCCGCCGCCGCGCCGCGGCCACCCCGCGAAGCGCCCCGGCCCCCGCGCCCCTCCCCACCGGCGCCCCGCTCACCGGCTCCTGAAACGTTTCCTCGCCCCCGGCTCCCGCCGCCTCGCGGCAGGCCCTTCCCCCGTCACACCCGCACGCTCCCCCATATACGCCCTTTGTTCCGTCTGTCCGTCCAGCGATCCGGTGGTGTCCCATGCTCCTGCCCTGTCCGACCCTCAGGAGGTCCCGATGACCGGGCCACAGTCGCCGACCCCGCACGAGCGGCCCTCGCGCCGCGCCCTGCTGCGCGGCGGCGCCGCGGTGGCCGCCGCGGCCGGCGCCGCGCCCCTGCTGGCCGCCTGCGGCGACGGCGCGAACGACGGGGTCGGCAAGGACGGCAAGGTGACCGTGGAGCTGTGGCACGGCCAGACCGACGTCGGCAAGGCCGCGATGGAGACGCTGGTGAAGCAGTTCAACAGCGAGCACCCCAAGATCCGGGTGGACCCCGGCGGGGGCGTGCTGGCGGACTCGATGCTCCAGAAGATCACCGCGGCGCTGGCGTCCGGCTCGTACCCGGATATGGCGTACATCTTCGGTTCCGACCTCGCCAGCGTGGCGCGCAGCCCGCAGGTGGTGGACCTGACCGAGACCGTGAAGCACGCCCCGACGCCGTGGAGCCGCTTCTGGGCGCCTTCGCGGGCCGCCGTCACCGTCAACGGCAAGGTGCGGGCCGCCCCGGCGGTGCTCGACGCGCTCGCCGTGGTGTGCAACCGGAAGATCTTCGCCGCCGCGGGGGTGCCGATCCCCAAGGCCGGCTGGACCTGGCAGGAGTTCGTGGAGACCGCGAAGGCGCTCACCGACAAGGGCGCGGGCGTCTTCGGCACCGGCTGGCCCGGCGTCGGCGACGAGGACACCGTCTGGCGGCTGTGGCCGATGGTGTGGGACCTGGGCGGCGAGGTCGTCAACAAGAGCGGCAACGGCATCGGCTTCGCCGACAGCGGCGTCAAGGCGCTGGAGACGGTCGCCGCGCTGGCGAAGGACAAGAGCGTCTACATCGACCCCAAGCCGGGCAGCGAGCAGATGTACCAGGTGTTCCTCTCCGGCCGGATGGCGATGTCCATCACCGGGCCCTGGCAGCTGCCGGACGTCATCCAGGCGAAGGTGGACTACGAAGTGGTGCCGCTGCCCAGCTACAGCGGGCGGCCGATGACCATCTCCGGCCCGGACACCTGGACGCTGTTCGACAACGGCTCGGCCCGGGTGGCCGCCGCCCGCACCTTCGTCACCTGGCTCAACCAGCCCGCGCAGGACGTGCGGTGGGACATCAAGACCGGCTCCCTGCCGCTCAGCCGCGCCACGCAGGCCCTGCCGCAGTGGACCGCGCAGACGAAGAAGACCAAGGGCCTGACCGTCTTCACCACGGCCCTGGACACCGCCCGGGTCCGCCCCAACCACGCCGCCTACCCGCAGATCTCCGCAGCGCTCGGCCAGGCGATCGTCAGCGTGCTGCTCGGCCGCTCCACCCCGGCCAAGGCCATGCACGACTGCGCCCGCCAGTCCAACGCCGCTCTGCTCATCCCGCGCTGAGGAGGACCCATGCCTCGCCTTCCCACCCCGCTCACCCTGCCGGCCGACACACCGACCGACGCCGAGGTGCGGCGCGCCCGACGCCGCCGGCGCCGCGCGGAGACGGGCACCGCGTGGGCGTTCATCATGCCCTCGGTGCTGGTCATCATCGGGCTGAGCGTGCTGCCGGTGATCTGGTCGCTGCTGCTGTCGTTCCAGGCCGACGACCTGGTCACGCCCAGCCGCTGGGTCGGTCTGCAGAACTACCACGCGCTCACCCAGGACCCGAACTTCCGCCAGGCGGTCCGCAACACGCTGATCTACACGGCGCTGTACGTGCCGCTCAGCATGGTGCTCGGCCTGCTGCTGGCGATCGCGCTGAACCGGAGGATCAGGCTGGTCGGCCTGTACCGGACGCTGTTCTTCGTGCCGTTCGTGATCTCGGCGGCCGCGCAGGGCGTGCTGTTCTCCTTCATCCTCGACCCGGAGTTCGGCGCGGCCAACTCGGTGCTGCACAAGCTGCACATCCCCGCGCAGGGCTTCCTGACCGACCCCGGCCAGGCGCTGTACGTCCTGGTGGCGATCTCGCTGTGGAGCGGCACCGGCTTCTGCCTGGTGGTCTACCTGGCCGCGCTCCAGGACGTGTCGCCGTCGCTGATCGAGGCGGCGAAGCTGGACGGCGCGGGACGGCTGCACCTGCTGCGGCACGTGGTGCTGCCGGCGCTGACCCCGGTGAACGTCTTCCTGCTGGTGTGGCAGGTGATCCAGTCGCTCCAGGTCTTCGACCTGGTCTACGTCACCACCAAGGGCGGCCCGCTGGGCTCCACCACGGTGATCGTCTACTTCATCTGGGAGATGGCCTTCCAGAACTTCACCGCCGGATACGGGGCCGCGGCCGCGTACGTCCTGGCGGTGGCCCTGCTCGTGATCGGGGCCGGGACCCGGCTGCTGCGCCGCCGGAGCCCGGACCAGCTGGAAGGAGCCACCCGATGACCGCGACCTCGGCGCCCGCCCGCGCCGTACCCGAGTCGGACTCGCCCGCCGCCGCCCCGCCCGGCAGGCGCCGCCGGGTGCTGCCGTTCAGCCCCTGGCACCTCGCGCTCGCCCCGCTGGCGCTGCTGTTCGCGATCCCGCTGGTGTGGCTGCTGCTCAGCTCGGTGATGAGCGACGCGCAGATCAACCGCTTCCCGCCGGCGCTGTGGCCCTCGCACATCGACCTGAGCGGCTACCGGTACGTGCTGGGCAACGCGATGTTCCCGCGCTGGTTCGCCAACTCGCTGATCGTGTCGGTCGCGTCGGTCGCCTCGAACCTGGTCTTCGGGGCGCTGGGCGGCTACGCCTTCGCGCGGATGCGCTTCGCCGGGTCGCGGGTGCTGCTGGCCACGATGCTCGCCACGATGGCGATCCCCTTCCAGCTGACGATGATCCCGACGTTCCTGGTGATGAAGAAGCTCGGCCTGATCGACTCGCTCGGCGCGCTGATCGTGCCGTCGCTGGTGACGCCGTTCGCGGTGTTCCTGCTGCGGCAGTTCTTCCTGTCGCTGCCCCGGGAGCTGGAGGAGGCCGCGTGGATCGACGGCTGCAACCGGCTGCGGGTGCTGTGGTCGGTGGTGCTGCCGCTGTCCCGGCCGGCGCTGAGCACGGTCGCGGTGCTGACCTTCCTCAGCACCTGGAACGACCTGACCTGGCCGCTGATCGCCATCAACCACGACGCGCACTACACGCTCCAGCTGGGGCTGACCACCTTCCAGGGCCAGCACCACACCAAGTGGTCGGCGGTGATGGCCGGGAACGTCATCACGGTGCTGCCGGTGCTGCTGGCGTTCCTCGGCGCGCAGAAGTCGTTCATCCAGTCCATCACCTCCAGCGGCCTGAAGGGTTGACCCGATGCCCCCCTCCTTCGACCTCCTCGTGATCGGGGACGTCAACCCCGACGTCGTCGTCGGCCCGCTGCCCGGGCCGCTCGCCTTCGGGCAGCGCGAGCAGCTGGTGCCCACCGGGCTGCTCACGCTGGGCGGCTCGGCGGCGATCATGGCCTGCGGGGCGGCCCGGCTCGGCCTGAAGGTCGCCTTCGCCGGGCGGATCGGCGACGACGACACCGGCGCGTACGTCCGGGCGGCGCTGGCCGCGCGCGGTGTGCACACCGACGCGCTGCGGGTCGATGGCGACCTGCCGTCGCCGCTGACCGCGGTCCTCAACCGGGCCGCGGACGACGGCGGCGAGAACGGCGACCGGGCCATCCTCACCGCGCCCGGCACGCTGGCGGCGACCAGCGGCGACGACGTGCCGGCCGAACTGCTCGCCGACTGCCGGCACGTGCACGCCGCGTCGTACTTCCTCATGCCGGGGCTCGCCGCGGCGCTGCCGGAGCTGTTCCGCACCGCCCGCGCGCACGGCGCGACCACCTCGCTGGACACCAACGACGACCCGGACGGCCGCTGGGACCCGGCGGGTCTGGCGGCGGTGCTGCCGGTCACCGACTTCCTGCTGCCCAACGCCCAGGAGGCGCGGGCCCTGTCGGGCCACGGCGACCTGGCGGGCGCCGCGGCGGCGCTGGCGGCGTACGGCCCGACCGTCGTCGTCAAGGACGGCGCCGACGGGGCGCTCGCCCACGACGGCTCGGCCGTGCTGCGCACCCCCGCCGTGCCGGTGCGGCCGCTGGACACCGTCGGCGCCGGCGACACCTTCGACGCCGGACTGATCGCCGGGGTGCTGGCCGGGCTGCCGCTGCCGGAGGCGCTCGCGCTCGCCGCGGCCTGCGGCGCGCTGTCCACCCGCGCCTACGGCGGCACCGGCGCGCAGCCCACCTGGGACGAGGCACTGGCCGCGTCCCGCACCACCGCCCCGGGCTCGGGGCAGAACCACGGAGAGAGCACGTGACCACCACCACGACCAAGATCGCGTTCATCGGCGCCGGGAGCGTCGTGTTCACGCAGGGGCTGCTGGCCGACCTGTTCGCGTTCGAGGAGCTGAAGGGCGTGCACATCGCGCTGCACGACATCGACGCGGAGCGGCTGGCGACCGCGGAGGGCGCCGCCCGGCACATCGCCGGGCACCTGGCCGCCTCGCCGACGATCACCGCGCACGCCGACCGGCGCGAGGCGCTCGAAGGCGCCGCCTTCGTGGTGAACATCGTGCAGGTCGGCATGGGCGAGTCGACCCGGACGGACTTCGAGGTGCCGGCCCGCTACGGGGTGCGGCAGACCATCGGCGACACCCTCGGCGTCGGCGGCATCTTCCGCGCGCTGCGCACCTTCCCGCTGCTCAAGGCGCTCGGGCAGGACATCGCCGAGGTGTGCCCGGACGCCTGGCTGCTGAACTACACCAACCCGATGGCGATGAACGTGCAGTACCTCGCCGAGGCGACCGGGCTGACCCGGGTGGTCGGCTTGTGCCACTCGGTGTACTGGACGATGCACGACCTGTGCGAGCTGCTCCAGGTGCCACTGGAGGAGGTCAGCTACCAGGCGGCGGGCGTCAACCACCAGGCGTGGGTGCTGCGCTTCGAGCACCAGGGCGAGAGCGTGTACCCGAAGCTGGACGCGCTGATCGCGAGCGACCCGCAGCTGCGCCGCCGGGTGCGGGTGGACATGTACCGGCGGCTGGGCTACTACCCGACCGAGACCAGCGAGCACTCCTCGGAGTACGTGCCGTGGTACCTGGGCCACGAGAGCGAGGTCGAGCGGCTGCGGCTGCCGATCGGCACCTACCTGGACATCGTGGCCGACAACGTCAGGCAGTACGAGCAGACGCGCGACGCGCTGAAGGCCGGCACCCCGCTGACGGTGGCCGGCACGATGGAGTACGCCCCGCAGATCGTGCACAGCATCGTGACGGGCACGCCCCGCACGGTCTACGGCAACGTGACCAACCGCGGCCTGATCGACAACCTGCCCGCGCACGGCACCGTCGAGGTGCCGTGCCTGGTCGACGGGCTGGGGGTGCAGCCGACCCGGATGGGTTCGCTGCCGCCGCAGTGCGCCGCGCTGAACCGCTCGTACCTGAGCATGAACGACCTGGTGGTCAAGGCCGCCGTGGAGGACGACCCGCGGCACGTCCGGCAGGCGGCGATGGCCGACCCGGCGACGGCCGCGGCGCTGACGGTGGAGCAGATCTGGGAGCTGTGCGACGACATGGTGCGCGCGCACGGTGAGCTGCTCCAGCCGGGGCTGCGGGCGGTGCTCGGCAGCTGACCCCTCCGGGGGCGCGGTGACGCGGGGGACGCGGAAAAGGCGAAGGGCCGCCCGGTCGGGCGGCCCTTCGTCGTCGGTGTCTGCCGGTGTGTGCCGGTGTCTACCGGAAGGGGGTCAGGAGTTGCCTGCGGTGTCGCTGAGCTCCTGGGACCAGTAGCTGCCGGTGGGCAGGGTGTCCCAGGGGTTGGGCAGGTCGTCGGGGGTGGCGTAGAGGTAGCCGGCGTTGCGCTGCTTGCTCAGGGTGACGGTGTTGTCGAGGGCGGCCTGGGTGGGCGTGTCGTACACCAGGTGCCAGAACTTGCCGGGGTCGGTGGAGTTCTGCTCCCAGGCGGGCGGGGTCCAGCCGGTGTAGTCGGCGTAGGTGCCCTCGTACATCACGAGGATGTCGGCGGCCGAGGAGTAGCACTGGTCGGCGGGGGCGCCGGGGTTGTCGACGGTCAGGGCGCCGGGGTGGGCCTGCTTGGTGGTGGTGTTGATGCCGGAGTACAGGTCGACGTGGGCGTTGTTGGTGCCGCAGTCGTTGAGGGCGTCGTCGAAGAAGATCCCGGCCAGGCCCGAGGAGCCGTACCAGGAGTACCAGTTGGCGACGTCGGCGTTGATCTGCGCGGTCCAGGCGGCGACGGAGGTCTGTCCGTCGCGGGTGGTGCGGCCGGTGGTGCCGAAGTAGCCGGTGTCCACGTAGCCGATGACCTTGGTGCCGTCCGCGGTGGCGGACTTCACCGCCTCGGCGTAGGCGCTGTTCGCCGCGGTGCCGGGGCCGTTGGAGGGGTTGGCGATGGCGATGCCGACGCCGGGGCCGGACTGCTCCAGCTGGTTCCAGTAGGTGGCGCCGGCGCTGTCGGAGGGGTCGAAGTAGGCGGGTACGGCGACGTGTTGGACGCCGGCCGCGGCGCCGGCCGGGGTGCCGGCGGCGCCCAGGGCGGTGAGGGTGAGGGCGGTGGCCGCGGCGGCGAGCACCGCGGCGCGCGCCCGCCCGGCGGACCGGCCGGAGCCGGTCGCCGGGCGGGCGGGTGCCGCGGTGTGGGGGGAGTTCGCCGGTTCGTCGGACGTCGAGCGGCGGGAGGTGAACACAGGTGCCCCTTTCACGGTGGGGGTGGGGGGGTGGAGCGGGCCGGTCAGCCCTTGACTCCGGTGTGTGCGATTCCCTGCACGAACTGCCGTTGCAGGAAGGCGAAGACGACGATGACCGGCAGCGAGGCGAGCAGCGAGCCCGCCATCAGCACGGGGTAGTCGGTCTGGAACTGCCCCTGGAGGGAGGCGAGTCCGGCCGACAGGGTCATCTTGTCGGGGTCGGTGTTGACCACCAGCGGCCAGAACAGGTCGTTCCAGCTCCACAGCAGCGCGAGCACGCCGAGCGCGACCAGGCCCGGCCGGACCAGCGGCAGCATCACCGACCAGTAGATGCGTAGCGGTCCGGCGCCGTCGATCCGCGCGGCCTCCTCCAGCTCCTTCGGCAGCGACAGGAACGACTGCCGCAGCAGGAAGACGCCGAACGCGCTGAACATGCCCGGCAGGATCAGCGCCTGGAGGCTGTTGAGCCAGCCCAGGTCGGACATGATCTGGTACTGCGGGATGATGAACAGCTGCGGCGGCACCATCAGTACCGAGAGGAACAGCCCGAAGAGCACCCCGCGGCCGGGGAAGCGCAGCCGCGCGAAGGCGTAGGCGGCCATCGGGCAGAGCACGACCTGGCCCGCGGTGCGGCCCAGCGCCATCAGCAGCGTGTTGAGGAACTGGTGGCCGAACGGCAGCAGTTGGAAGACCTTGCGGTAGTTCGACCACTGGCCGCCCGGCAGCGGGGACGGCGGTACATGGGTGGCGTCGGTGAGCGATTTCAGCGAGGTGATCGCCTCCCACACGAACGGCGCCACCATCACCAGCGAGGCGGCGATCAGCACCGTGTGGACGCCGAAGTGCGATCCCTTGCGCGGGGAGCGGGCCTCAGCCATAGTGCACCCACCTTTTCTGCATGCGGAACTGGAAGGCCGTCAGGGCGATGATCACCAGCAGCAGCACCATGACGATCGCGGCCGCGTAGCCGCGGTCGTTGGTGACGAACGCCCGGTCGTAGAAGAGCTGCACGACGGTCTCCAGGCGCGGGAACGCCGGGTTGGCGCGGGCCGCGCTGCCGGAGCCGGCCATCACGTAGACCAGGTCGAACAGTTGCAGCGACCCGATCACGGAGATCACCGACACGAAGAACGCGGTGGGCGACAGCAGCGGGATCGTCACGGAGAAGAACTGCCGTACCGGGCCCGCGCCGTCGAGCTGCGCGGCCTCGTAGTACTCCTTCGGGATGGCCTGCATGCCGGCGAGGAAGATCACCAGGTTGTAGCCGATGCTGCTCCACACGCCGACCGCGACCAGCGCGTACAGCGCCACGTGCGGGTCGGCGATCCAGTTGGGGCCGTCGATGCCGACCAGCGACAGCAGGTAGTTGATCAGGCCGTAGTCGCCGTTGTAGAGCCACCGCCAGACCATGGCGATCGCCACCGGCATGGTGACCACCGGCAGGAAGAACAGCGTGCGGTACACGCCGGTGCCGCGCAGCCCGGGCCGGTTGAGCAGGGCGGCGAAGACGATCGCCAGCGGGATGGAGACCAGCCCGAGCGCGGTGTACGCCAGCGTGTTGACCATGGCCTGGCCGAACTCGCTGTCGTGCAGCAGCCGGTGGTAGTTGTCCAGGCCGGACCAGGTGTGGCCGCCGAACGCGCCCCACGCGGTGAACGAGAAGTACGCGGTCTGGACGACCGGCCACAGGTAGAACACCGCCAGGCCCAGGCCGATCGGGGCGATGAAGGCGTAGCCCCACAGCGCCTCGGTGACGCGGTCGCGGCGCTTGCTGCGGCCGGCCCGGGCCGGGCGGCCGCCCTTGGCGGGCGGCTGCTCGGTCCGGGTACCGCCGGGAGTGGACGTGATCGTCATGTCACTCCTTGGCGAGGCTGGCGTTCATCGCGGCGGCGAGGTCCTTGGCCGCCTTGTCGATGGACTCCTGGCCGTTCCACGCCTTGGTGAGGTAGGTCAGCTCCTCCTCGTTCCAGGCCGCGGTGTTCTTGGAGACGGGGAAGGGCACGGCGTAGGACAGCTCGTCGACGAAGGTGCCGAGCTTGAACTGCGGGTGGGCGGCGATCCAGGCGGCCTGGGTGCCGTTGTAGGCGGGCATGGTGCCCTTGGCGCCGAAGATGTCCGCGGCCTGCTTGGAGCCGAGGAACTTCACGAACTGCCAGGCCTGGTCGGAGTGCTTGGTCTTGGCGGAGACCACGTTGGCGACGCCGTGGATGATGGTGGCCTGCTTCTCGCCCTTGGGCAGCGGCGCGACGTCGACGTTCGCCTTGGTGTAGCTGTTGCCGCCGAACTCCGTCGCGTCCCAGGAGCCGCCCCAGTACATGGCGATCTTGCCGGCCTCGAAGAGCTGGAGCGGCGCGGTGTCCGTCATGGTCTTCAGGTCCGGCGACTCCTTCTTCTTGATCAGGTCGGTCCAGAAGCGCAGGCCCTCGATGGTCTTGGGGTTGTCGTATCCGGACTTCTTGCCGTCGGCGGAGATGACCTCGCCGCCGGCCTGGGCGATGGTGTCGTACTGGTACTCCTGGAAGCTGGTCAGCTCCGCGTCGGTGCCGTACTGGCCCTTGCTGGCGTCGGTGAGCTTCGCGGCGGCGTCCTGGAAGTCCGCCCAGGTCCAGCCGGCCTTCGGGTAGGGGACCTTGGCGGCGTCGAAGAGCGCCTTGTTGTACCAGACGCCGACGGTGTCCATGTCCTTCGGCAGGCCGTAGTGCTTGCCCTGGTAGGTGTAGAGGTCGACCAGCTGCTTGGGGTAGTTCGACAGCGAGACCTTGTCCTTGGCGATCTCGTCGTCCAGCGGGCTGATCACGCCGTTGGAGGCGTAGAGCTGGAAGTTGGGGCCGTTCATCCAGAACACGTCGGGCGCCGAGCCGCCGGTCGCGGCGGCCTTCAGCTTGGTCCAGTAGTCGGCCCAGGGCGTGACCTCGACCTTGACCTTGATGTTCGGATGGGTCTTGGTGAACGCCGCGCTGAGCTCCTCCATCGCGGACTTCTGGGTCGCGTCCCACACCCCGTAGGACAAGGTGACCTTGCCGTCGGAGGCCGCCGAGTCACTGCCACCGGACGAGCAGGCGGACGCGGCCAGCACCACCCCCAAGGCCACCGCGGCCCACCGCACCGAGTTACGCATCCCATGTCCTCCCACGGTCGAGAAGCCCTGCTCGCCGACCGGTCGGCTAGGGCATCGAGTTCGCTTAATCATGGAGTCCAGGGAAATTAAGTCAATACCCGAGGCGGTTACGAAGTTGTTGCCTTCGCGTTCCCGGCCGCCCGGCAACCGCCGCGCAGGCCCCGCCGCAGGGGTGCCACGGCAGCGCCCGCACGCGCCGCCGTACCCCGTTCTACCAGGTCAGCGGCCTGCGCTGAGCACCCGGTGGGCGGCTGACAGCTCCCGCGCGAAGTACTCGGGGCCGCCGAGGTCGACGCGTTCGCGCAGTTCGCGGTCCACGTGGTCCAGGGCCAGCCGCAGCGCGCCCAGCGCCACCCCCTCGTCGCCGAACTCCGACACCCGCACCTCGGGGGTGCGGATGCACCAGCGGTCCAGCTCGCGCCGTAGCGGCTCGACGATCAGGTCCGCCGAACGCGAGAACCCGCCGCCGATCACCACCAGTTCGGGGTCGAGGGTGAGCACCAGGGCGGCTGCCCCCACGGCGACGTCGCGCACGTACCGGCGCACCACGGCCGCGGCCTTGCGGTCGCCGGCCCGGGCGGCCTCGAAGACCGCCTCGGCGGCGTCGTCCTGGTCGCGCCCGCCCAGGTCAGGGCCGCTGCCCAGGGCGCCTCCCACGCCGCCTCCCGCCGAGGCCGCCGCAGCTGCATCCGTCGCGCCCGCACCGGGCGAGCGCTCCGGCGGCGGCCAGGACTTCAGGTGCTCCTGCGCCCTGATCCACCCGGAGGCGGGCAGCGCCCCGATCTCGCCGGCGGCGTTGCCGAAGCCGCGGTGCAGCTTGCCGTCGATGATCAGGCCGGCGCCGGTGCGCAGACCCGCCAGGATCAGCACCACGTCCTTGGCGTAGCGGGCCGCGCCGCGCCAGGACTCGGCGAGCGCGGCGAGCTTGCTGTCGTTCTCGACCAGGACCGCGCCGCCGGCCCGGCGGCGCAGGTGGGCGGCCACGTCCACGCCGGTCCACTCCGGCAGCGCCTCCGAGAGCATCACCCGCCCCGCGCCGTCCACCAGCCCGGTGGTGGCCGCGCCCGCCGCCCAGATGTCGCCCGCGGCCACCCCGGCCCCGGCCAGCGCGTCGGCGACCGCCCGGTCCAGCGCGGCCAGCCGGTCCTTGCGGCCCATCGCCGGGGCGACGGCGACCCGGGCGCTGTGCAGCACGGTGCCGTCCAGGTCCGCGACCAGGGCGAGGATCTTGTGGCCGCCGATGTCGACGCCCAGCACGCGTCCGGCGTCCGCCCGGAAGCGGTAGCGGCGGGCGGGCCGGCCCACGGCGCCGGCCGCGGCGGGCACCTCGGCGAGCCAGCCGCGCTCCAGCAGCCCGCGCGCGACGTCCTCGGTGGACGCCCGGGACAGCCCGGTCCGGCGGGAGATTTCGGTCAGCGTCAGCCCGGGCTCCTCGCGCAACACGCTGATCAGGGCCAGCGAGTTGAGCCGCCGCAGCTGGGAGAGGTCGCCGCCTGGCGCGATCTCGGTCACCGCTCCCCCTTGAGATCGGTTGGCACACTGCTAATAATGAGGGACTCCTTCGTAAGTACGGGAAAGGACCCCATGCCTCCGGTGACTCTAGCTCTCGTCGGCGCCGGGCTGCGCGGCCAGTCGTACGCGCGCCGCGCCCATGCCACCGGTGAGGGCCGGGTGGTGGCGGTCGCCGAGCCCGACGACGCGCGACGCGCCGCCGCGGCCCGCGAGTTCGGGATTCCGGCCGACCGCGTGTACTCCGACTGGACCGAGATCGCCGCGGCCGGGCGCCTTGCCGACGCCGCGATCGTCGCCACGCAGGACCGGCTGCACACCGACCCCACCGTGGCACTGGCCGACCAGGGCTATCACATACTCCTGGAGAAGCCGATGGCCACCGAGGAGGCCGAGGCCGAGGCGATCGCGGCGGCGGCCGAGCGCAACAAGATCACGCTGGCGGTCTGCCATGTGCTGCGCTACACGCCCTACACCCGCGCGCTCAAGCAGCTGCTGGACGACGGGGTGATCGGCCGGCTGGTGAGCGTGCAGCACCTGGAGCCGGTCGGCTGGTGGCACCAGGCGCACTCGTTCGTCCGCGGCAACTGGCGCAACTCCGGCACCTCCGCGCCGATGCTGCTCACCAAGTCCTGCCACGACATCGACTGGCTGCTCTACCTCTTCGGCCGCGCGCCGCGGCGGGTCGGCTCGTTCGGCAGCCTGTCGCACTTCCGCCCCGAGGACGCGCCCGAGGGCGCCGCCGCGCGCTGCGTGGAGTGCCCGATCGAGTCCACCTGCGCGTACTCCGCCAAGCGGCTGTACCTGGACTGCCTCGCCGACGCCGACAGCCGGTTCTGGCCGCTGTCGGCGGTCACCGACGACCACACCGAGGAAGGCGTCCTGGCGGCGCTGCGCACCGGCCCGTACGGGCGCTGCGTGTACGCCTGCGACAACGACGTGGTCGACCACCAGGTGGTGTCCATGGAGTTCGAGGACGGCGCGACCTGCTCGTTCACCATGAGCGCGTTCACGCCGATGGAGCACCGGCGGACCCGGCTGATGGGCACCCGCGGCTTCCTGGACGGCGACGGCCGGTCGATCCGCCGGGTGGACTTCCTCACCGGCTCCGACGAGACATTCGAGGTCGGGGCGGAGGCGGGCGCGTCGGCCGCCGACGGGCACGGCGGCGGCGACGAGGCGCTGACCGACGCCTTCCTGGCCGCCGTCGCGACCGGGGACAGCGCGCAGCTGCGGTCGGACGCGGCCACCAGCCTCGCCGGCCACCGCGTGGTGTGGGCCGCGGAGCGGGCCCGCGCGACCGGCACCGTGGTCGAGGTCGCGCGGTAGGGCGGGCGCTGGGGCCCGGGGGTAGGGCCTGCGGTGGGGCGCGCCCCTTTTGCCCCGGGCCGTCACCGCGCCCGGGGCGGAGCCCTGTACCGCGCGCGGAGCCTGGGCACAGGGCTCCGCGGGAGCCTCACCGGGCCGGTGCGAAGCCCAGGACGGCCTCGGCCAGTTCGGCCGGCGCCTCCAGCGGGATGAGGTGGCCGGTGCGCGGGATCACCGTGACCTCGGCCCGGGACAGGTACGGCACCAGGTTGGCGCGCAGCACCTCCGGCGGCTCGACCTGGTCCTGCTCCCCCGCGACGACGAGCGCGGGCACCTCGATCCTGCGGGTGCGCGCGGTGATGTCCTCGGCGATGCCGTGCAGCGGCCACTGGGTGCGGGCGGCGTCCGCGCCGGACCGCGAGTCGGCGACGACGCGCGCCCTGACCGGCGCGGGCAGTTCGGTCGCGGTCAGCACGTGGTCCAGGGCCCAGGTGGCGGACGCCTCGGAGTCGTAGGCGTGGGAGAGCTGCTGCCGGTACTCGGGCGTGACGGCGGCGGCGGGCTTCGCCGGGCCGGAGCCGACCAGGACGATGCCGCGCAGCCCGGCGGGCCGGGTCGCCGCGACCAGCTGTGCGACCTTGCCGCCCATCGAGTGCCCGACCAGCACGTGGTCGGTGACGCCCGCCTCCGCGAGCACCGCGAGGGTGTCCTCGGCGAGCCGGTCGAGCGTGTAGGGGCCGGGCAGGCCGCTCGACCGGCGCCACCCGCGGAAGTCGACCGCCAGCACGTCGCGCCCGGTCAGGCGGTCGGCGACCAGGTCCCAGGTGCGGGCGGAGCCGCCCCAGTAGTGGAGCAGGACCAGGGTCGGCCCGGTTCCCTGCCGGTGGTCGTAAGTGGGCAGGTGCTGCTGTCGCGTCGTGGTCATGACGGCCTTCCGGTTCGCTGCGGTGGGGGGATCTCCCCCATGCGTCCATCGAAGCTCTTCCGCCGGGGGCGGGCATCGGCGCGACTGGTCGCACCATGGTGGAAACTGGACAGGTGCAGGCGATCCGGCAGATGACCTACCAGCCCGCCGGCCGCGGTGCCGCCGGGGTCGAGACGATGACGTTCGCGCGCCTTCGCGCGCGGGGCGACGGCGGCACGCAGCGTGCCGACTTCCATGTCCTCGCCCTCGTCGGTGCCGGGCGCGGCGCGGTCACGGTGGACTTCCTGCGGCATCCCCTGGCGGAGCGCTCCGCGGTCTGGGTCCCGCCCGGCGCGGTGCACCGGTGGGACGACATCGCCGCGCTGGCCGGGCACCTCGTGCTGTTCGTGCCGACCGCGCCGGCGACCGGCGCGACCCGCGGGCTCGCAGCCGCCCCGGACGTGGCCGCGCACTGGGGCGTGCCCGACGCCGACTGGCCGTACGTCGACGCCGCGTGCCGCCATCTCGTGCTGGAGGCCGCCGCCCCGCCCGGGGACTTCGCGGCGGAGCTGCCCGGCATCCTGCTCTCCGCGCTCCTCGCCCGGCTGCGGCCGCCGCACGCCGAGGAGGCGTCCGGGCACCCGCTGTTCCCGCTCTTCCGCGCGAGCGTCGAGGCGCACTTCCGCGAGCACCACGACGCCGGCCATTACGCGCGCGCCCTGGGGTACGCGCCCCGCACCCTCTCGCGGGCGGTGCAGCAGGCCACCGGCCGTACGGCGAAGGGGTACATCGTCGACCGGCTCGTCCTGGAGGCCAAGCGCCTGCTCGCGCACGACCGCCTCACCGCGGCCCGCTGCGCCGACGCGCTGGGCTTCCCCGACGCGTCCAACTTCTCGGTGTTCTTCCGCAAGGCGACCGGCATGCGCCCCGGCGCGTGGCAGGCGGCCGCCGACGCCGCGCGGTGACGGGGGCCCGGCCGGGTCACCCGGGCGGCGTCCCGTATCCCCCGCCGCCGGGGGTCTCGACCACCAGGACGTCCCCGGGGCGCAGGTCGGCGCTGTCGCAGCCGGCGAGCGGCTGGACGCTGCCGTCGGCGCGTTCGACGTGCGCGGCGCCGAGGGCGCCCGGCAGGCCGCCGGCCATCCCGTACGGCGGCACCCGGCGGTGGCCGGCGAGCGTGCTGACCGTCATCGGTTCGAGGAAGCGCAGGCGCCGTACGACGCCGTCGCCGCCGTGCCAGCGCCCCGCTCCCCCGGTGCCGCGCCGTACGGCGAACTCCTCGACGCGCACCGGGTGGCGCCACTCCAGGACCTCGGGGTCGGTCAGCCGGGAGTTGGTCATGTGGGTCTGCACCGCGCTCGCCCCGTGGTAGCCCTTCCCGGCGCCGGAGCCCGACGCGACGGTCTCGTAGTACTGGTGGCGTGCGTTGCCGAACGTGACGTTGTTCATGGTCCCCGAGCCCTCCGCCTGGACCTCCATCGCCGCGTACAGGGCGCCGATGACGGCCTGTGAGGTCTCCACGTTCCCCGCGACGACGGCGGCGGGGTAGGCGGGGGCGAGCATCGAGCCGCCGGGGACGACCAGGCGCAGCGGGCGCAGGCTGCCGTCGTTGAGGGGGATGTCGTCGGCGACCAGGGTGCGGAAGACGTAGAGCGCGGCGGCGGTGGTCACCGACGCCGGCGCGTTGAAGTTGGTGGCGAGCTGCGGCGAGGTGCCGGTGAAGTCCAGGGTGGCGGTGCGCCGCGCGTGGTCCACGGTGACGCGGACCGCGATGACCGCGCCGGAGTCCGTCTCGTACCGGCACTGCCCGTCGCGCAGCGCGTCGATGACGCGGCGCACGGCCTCCTCGGCGTTGTCCTGCACGTGCCGCATGTACGCCTGCACCACGTCGAGGCCGAAGTGCTCGATCATCGCGCCGACCTCGTCGACGCCCTTGCGGTTGGCGGCGATCTGGGCGCGCAGGTCGGCGAGGTTGGTGTCGGGGTTGCGGGAGGGGTAGGGGCCGGCGGTCAGCAGCCGGCGGGTCGCGTCCTGGAGCAGCCGGCCGTTCTCCACGAGCAGCCAGTTGTCGAAGAGCACGCCCTCCTCCTCGATGCTGCGGCTGTCCGCGGGCATGGAGCCCGGGCTGCTGCCGCCGATCTCGGCGTGGTGGCCGCGGGAGGCGACGAAGAAGAGGATGCGGGGCCGACCGGTCTGTTCGGTGTCGAACACCGGCGTGATCACGGTGACGTCCGGCAGGTGGGTGCCGCCGTGGTAGGGGTCGTTGACGGCGTAGCTGTCGCCGGGCTTCATCGTGTCGGCGCGGCGCCGGATGACCTCCTTGACGCCGGCGCCCATGGACCCCAGGTGCACGGGGATGTGCGGGGCGTTGGCGACGAGGTCGCCGTCGTCGTCGAAGAGCGCGCAGGAGAAGTCGAGCCGCTCCTTGATGTTCACCGACTGCGCGGTGGACTCCAGGCGCGCGCCCATCTGTTCGGCGATCGACATGAAGAGGTTGTTGAAGACCTCCAGCATGACCGGGTCGGCCTGGCTGCCGACATCGGCCCGGTCCGGCTCGGCGGTGCGGCGCAGGACCAGGTGTCCTTCGGGCGCCATCGCCGCCTGCCAGCCCTCGTCGACGACCGTGGTGGAGTTCGTCTCCGTGATGACGGCCGGGCCGGCGACGGACTCCCCCGGGCGCATGGACTCCCTTGCGCGCAGCGGCACTTCGCGCCATGCGCCTTGGGTGTACAGGGCCGCGGTCGCGTCCTGCGCCGCCGGTGGCGCCTGCGCGGGCCGCGGTGTCAGGTCCGGCTGCTCGGTCAGGCCGACCGCTTCGGTCGACAGCGACTCCACCACGATCGGGCGGTCCATCAGGAAGGAGTACCTGGCTTCGTGGCCGGCCTCGAAGGCGGCCCTCATGGCGCCGGGTTCCGCGAGGTCCACCGGCACGGTGGTGTCGGTGCCGTCGTAGCGCAGCCGGGCGCGGCAGGTGATCCGGATGCTCTGCGCCGGGACGTCCTCGTCGAGCAGTTCGCGGCGGGCCTGCTCCTCCAGTTCCCGGGCCACTGCCCGGACGCGGTCCATGGCGGCCGGCTCCAGCGGGACCTCCACGGACTGCTCGCGCATCGTGGTGGTGTCGGCCATGCCCATCCCGAGCGCGGAGAGCACCCCGGCCATGGGCGGGACCAGCACGGTGCGCACGCCGAGCGAGTCGGCGACCGCGCAGGCGTGCTGGCCGCCCGCGCCGCCGAACGTGGTCAGCGCGTACTGCGTGATGTCGTGGCCCTTCTGCACCGAGATGCGCTTGACGGCACCCGCGATGCCGGCGACCGCGACCTGGAGGTATCCCTCGGCGACCTGCTCCGGTGTGCGCGTGTCGCCCGTCGCCGCGCCGATCCGCCCGGCGAGGTCGGCGAACCGCCGCCGTACGGTCCGCGCGTCCAGCCGCTGGTCCCCGTCCGGCCCGAACACGGCGGGGAAGTGGCCGGGTTGGACACGGCCGAGCATCACATTGGCGTCGGTCACGGTGAGGGGGCCGCCCTTGCGGTAGCAGGCGGGTCCGGGGTCGGCGCCGGCGGAGTCCGGGCCGACGCGGTAGCGGGCTCCGTCGAAGTGCAGCACCGAGCCGCCCCCGGCGGCCACGGTGTGGATGTCGAGCATCGGCGCCCGCAGGCGTACGCCCGCCACCTGGGCGTCGAGCACCCGCTCGTAGGCTCCGGCGTAGTGCGAGACGTCGGTGGAGGTGCCGCCCATGTCGAAGCCGATGACCCGGTCGTAGCCGGCCGCGCGCGACATGCGCGCCATCCCGACGATGCCGCCGGCCGGACCGGACAGGATCGCGTCCTTGCCGCGGAAGTGCCCGGCCTCGGCCAGCCCGCCGTTGGACTGCATGAACATCAGCCGCACACCGCGGAGTTGCCCGGCGACCTGGTGTACGTAGCGGCGCAGCACCGGCGAGAGGTACGCGTCGACGACCGCGGTGTCCCCGCGCGGGACCACCTTCATCAGCGGGCTGACCTCGCTGGAGAGCGACACCTGCGGGAACCCGAGGCGTTCGGCCAGGGCGCCGACGGCCTGCTCGTGCCGCGGGTGCAGGTGGCTGTGCAGGCAGACGACCGCCACCGCCCGGATGCCGTCGCCGTGGGCGGCGCGCAGGTCCGCCGCCAACCGCTCCAGGTCGGGGGCGCGCAGCACGGTCCCGTCGGCCGCGATCCGCTCGTCCACCTCGATGACCCGCTCGTAGAGCTGCTCGGGCAGGGCGATCTCCCGCGCGAAGAGGTGCGGCCGGTTCTGGTAGCCGATGCGCAGGGCGTCGGCGAAGCCGCGGGTGATGACGAGGGCGACCCGGTCGCCCTTGCGTTCCAGCAGCGCGTTGGTCGCCACCGTGGTGCCCATCCGGACGCTGTCGACGAGCGCGGCGGGTACGGCCTGGTCCTCGGTCAGGTCCAGCAGGTGCCGGATGCCGGCCACCGCGGCGTCCTGGTAGGCCGCGGGGTTCTCCGACAGCAGCTTGTACGACAGCAGCCGCCCGTCCGGCCGCTGGGCGACCACGTCGGTGAAGGTGCCGCCCCGGTCGACCCAGAAGCGCCAGCCCCGGTTCGCCATGGGCACCAGTATCCGGCCGCCCGCGACCCCGGGCAAAAGTTCCCTTTTCCCGCTCAGGGGACGCGTCGGCCGGTCGGCGCCGAGGCGGTCAGCGGTGCTGGCTGGATGCCGGGCTCTTGGAGAAGTTGCCGGTCCAGGCGGCCTTCGCGCCGGAGTCCCCGATCCGGTACACCTGCACGACGGCGCCGGCGGCCACGACCGCGCACACCACGGCCGCGGCGACGCGCAGCGGCATCGCGGGGGCGGCGGCGCCGCCCGTGCCGCCGCCGGTCGAGGCCGCCGCGGTGCGGCGGTTCCACCACCACAACCCTGCGGCCAGGACGAACAGGCCGATCGCCCAGGGCAGCAGCCCGTCCCCGAGTTCGGTGTGCCGGCGTATGAGCGGGGTGCTGGCGGTGTGCCGCTCCAGCCACTCCCCGGCGTGGGTGGTGAGCGGCACGCTCACCAGCGTCACCAGCGCCAGGAGCGGCAGCACCAGGCCCATCCGCCGCATCCAGCTCGGCCACACCGCACAGGCGATGAGCGCGATCGCGGTGAGGGGGACGAGTACGACGACCACGTGCACCAGCAGGATGTGCGCGGGCAGGCCGTTGATCTGGGTGGGACCCACGGAGGGGACCTCCTCGGGGAGGGACTTGGGGAGCGACAACCTACTACAAGCATGTAGACGTTCGTGCGGGCCGGTCCCGCCGCCGGTTTCCCGGGCCGGTCCGCTGTCGCTCGCCTTCGCTCCCGCCGGTCCCGTCTGCGCAGGTCAGCGCCCCCGTGGGTGGTCGCTTCGCCCGTGGGCGTTCTCCTCGGCGTCGAGCGCGCCGAGGTCCATCAGCCGCTGGCCCAGCTCCCGCAGGGCGCGGCCGGCGGCGTACTCGTCACCGATCTCGGGCACGAGCCGCTCACCCGGGTGGCAGTGGGCGCTCGCCCACCGGTCCAGCCGGTTGTCGCCGGTGTCGAGCACCACGTGCGCGGTGGTGTCGCCCTCCTTGTCGTCCTCGAAGAGGTCGAGGCGAACGTTCCACGACCTGGTGTGATCCGGTGTGCTCGGCTTGGTCTGCGCCGTCATGAGCGCGCTCCTCTCCGTGGCCGGCACCGTTCTGAGGTGCACCTCTCCCTCCACGCGAACACACCCGGCCGCCACCCCGGCAGGGCCCTTCGGGCCGTCACCCCGGGACCACCGGCCCACCTGCCGCACGGCCCCGACCCGCCGGCCGGACCGCGACCGGCGGACCCGGGACGTGAGCGAACGGGCGGTCGCCACCGCCCAGGACCGTGGCCGAAAATCTCCCCCCGCGACACCCCCCACCGTGTGGAGGCCGAGCGGTTCGGCGCGCACGGCAGGGGACCGCGCGCCGCCGGCCGCGCCGGCGCACGCGGCATTCCCTTTGTGCACCCGCGTCACCCCCGCCGTGGAGGACCGGCACCGCTGAGCACGCCCGCCGCACCCGCAGGAGCGCCGGCCCCCGCCGTCTCCCCGCCCCGCCGGGGCCCACTTCCGCTTGCGAGGCCCCGCCGGACCGCGGAGAGCGCGCCCGGAGCACCCCCGCGCGCCGAATATCCGCTTCGAGCGTCTTTGACACGAATGGAACGCCAATCCGAAAAATGTCATGTCAACTTTCTGCCTAAACAGAAGTAAATATTGCGCAACAGAATCGCGAATGTGATGCTCTGCTGAGCCTTTTCTGCGGCTCTATGCAAAATCCTGCAACGTCTGAGCAAACAACCGACACGGCCGGCATCGCAGCCCGCGGATCGCCGGCCAGAGGGAGGGGCGGTGCAACGCACCGGACAGCGCATGGTGGTGACAGGCGGGGCCGGGTTCCTGGGCTCGCACGTGTGTGAACGGCTCATCGGCGAAGGCCACGACGTCCTGTGCGTCGACAATCTCAGTACCGGCAGCCAGGACAACATCCGCCCTCTCATGGGCAACCCGGCATTCGAGTTCCGTGCGGCCGACGTCTCGGCCGGGCTGGACGTGGACGGCCCGGTGGCCGCCGTCCTGCACCTGGCCTGCCCCGCGTCCCCGCGTGACTATCTGAGGCTCTCGCTCGAGACGCTGCTGGTGTGCTCCGCGGGCACCCACCACGCGCTGGAACTGGCCCGCGCCAAGGACGCCCGCTTCCTGCTGGCGTCCACCAGCGAGGTCTACGGCGATCCGGCGGTCCACCCGCAGGTGGAGACGTACTGGGGCAACGTCAATCCCGTGGGCCCGAGAGCGGTGTACGACGAGGCCAAGCGCTTCAGCGAGGCGATGACCGTGACGTACCGGAGCCGCTTCGGTGTGGACACCCGCATCGTCCGCATCTTCAACACCTACGGGCCGCGGATGCGCGGCGGCGACGGCCGCATGATCCCCGCGTTCATCACCCAGGCCCTGGCCGGCAAGCCGCTGACCGTGGCCGGGAACGGCGAGCAGACCCGGTCGCTGTGCTACGTGGACGACACCGTGCGCGGACTGCTCGCGCTGCTGGCGTCCGACCAGGAGGTGGGCCCGGTCAACATCGGCGGCAGCCACGAGCTGACGGTGCTGGACACCGCCCGCGAGGTGCTGCGTGTCACCGGCTCCTCCTCCCGAGTCGTCTTCGTCCCCCGCCCGCAGGACGATCCGCAGGTGCGCCGCCCGGACGTCAGCAGGGCGGCACGCACCCTCGGCTGGCGTCCGACCGTGGACATCGGCACCGGGCTGCGGCGCACCGCCGAGTGGTTCGAAGGCGTCCGGCCGGTCGCGGCGGTGACCGGCTGATGGCCTCACACCTGCCCGACCGCCTCCCCGGGCCGGAGGGCCCGGTAACGGGCGAGCCGCGACCCCTGCGGGGGATCTCCGTCGTCGTCCCCACGCTGGGGCATCCCGAGTCCGTCCGTCGGCTGCTGGAGTCGCTGCGCACCGCGGCCGGCCTGCTGCCGGAAGGCCACGACGCCGAGGTCATCGTCGTCGACGACTCGTCGGACCAGGACCTGCGCGGCATCCGGCAGGCGTGCGCGGAGACCGGCGCCTCCTACGTCCGCGGACCGCGCCGGGTGGGCGCGAAACGCAATCTGGGGGCTGCCCGCGCCAAGCACCCGCTGGTGCTGTTCATCGACTCCGACTGCGTGGCCACACCGTCCCTGCTGCTGGAGCACCTGCGCGCGCACAACGAGGAGCAGGCCCCCTCCGGGCGGCCCGTCGCCGCCGTCGCGGGCCCGACCGTCGTGGAGGGCGTCGACGAGGCGGCGGCCTGGCGCACCGTGAAGGACTCCGTCGTGGTGAACGCCCCCTGGAACTGGCCGCAGCACTACCGCGAGCTGTGGTGGGCGGCCACGTCCAACCTGTCGGTGCGGACCGAGGCCCTCGACGACATCGGCGGATTCGACGAGCTGACCTACACCGTCGTCGGGGGCGAGGACGTCGACCTCGGCGTACGGCTGCACGAAGCGGGCTGGGCCACCGTGGGCCACCCGTCCGCCGTCGTCCGGCACGCGACCGACGGCATCGACCGGCTGGGCCAGTTCCGCCGCAAACTCTTCCTCTACGGACGGGCCTGCGTCTACAACTGCGTCCGGCAGCCGCAGTTCGCCCGCTGGTGGCCCAACCCGGTCACCGCCGCGGCCCTCGGCGCGGGCGCCGCCGTGCTCCTGCCGGGCCGGAGCCGGACCGCTGCGCTCGCGACCACGGCGGCCGGCACCGCCGCTTGGTACGCGGCCGACACGCGCAGGACCGCACGGCGGTCCGGTGCCGGCTGGCGGTCCGCCGCGGCCGCCACCTCGGTCGACTGGAGCTACCACCTCGGCATCGTCCGCGAGGCCCTGCGCCGGGGCCGCCCCCTGCTGGCCGCCAAGCGGTTCGACTACTTCCGCGCCGACCGCTTCGCACCCGCCCCGCCCGCCTCGACCACACCGTCCGCGCCCTCCGCAGCCGACGCACCGGCACCCGCAGGCCCCGCAGAGGAGAGGAAGACCGTATGAGCCGCCCACGCGTCATCGTCCAGACCGGCATCTACGGCTACGGCATCCTGGGCCGGCGCGCCGAGGAGGACCTGCCGGGCACCCTCGGCGCCATCGCCGCCGCCGGGTTCGACGGGCTGGAGGTCATGTCCTCGCTCCTCGCCGAGCCGGACCGGCTGGCCCGTACCTGTACCGGCCTCGGCCTGCACGTCGACGGCGTGCACCTGTTCTGGCACGAACTGGAGACCTTCGACTGGTCGGTACTGACCACGCTCGACACGCCCCGGCTCATCCTGTCCGGGCTGCCCGTGGCGTCCGAGGAGGCCATCGCGGACAACGTGCCGCAGCTGCGCGAGCATGCCGACCGCGCGGCGAAGGCCGGCGCCCGCCTGCTGATCCACAACCACGCCGAGGAGGGCCGGCCGGTGGAGGGCGGCCGGATTCCGCTGGAGATCCTGGCCGACCGGACGCGACCGGAGGAACTCGGCTTCGTCGTCGACCTGCACTGGGCCGCTGTCGCGGGCGACACCGACCGCATCGTGCGGGCGACGGCCGGACGGTGCGACTACCTCCACATCAAGGACGGCCTGGTGGACGACCCCGAGGCGCCGCACTCCTTCGACCTGGGCACCGGCGAGGTCGACCTCGCGCACGGCTGGGCCGCCGCCGGCGCCGCGGGCGCCGTAGCGGTCGCCGCCGTCGAACGCAGCATGCCCGCCGAGGACCTGGACGCCGCGCTGCGGCACGACGCCGCCTACACCCGGGGCCTCATCGCAGCCGGCGGAGCCGGCCGATGAGCCGGCCGGCTCCGCTGCGGATCGCCCTGGTCGGCTGCGGGGCCATCGCGGAGTACGGTCACGTGCCGGCGCTGCTCTCCTTGCCGGAACAGGCCGCGGTGACCTCCGTGGTGGACAGCGCGGCCGCCCGCAGGGAGCTGGTGGGAGAGCTGCTGCACGTGCCTGCCGCCCGTCGCCACGGCGATGTCGCGGCGCTCGTACGGGCCGGCGATCCAGTGGATCTGGCCGTCGTCATCCTGCCGCCGCGGGCCACCCCTGCTGCCGTCGAGGCCCTGCTCGCCGCCGGGACACCGGTCCTGGCGGAGAAGCCGGTGACCGCCGACCCGCGGCAGGCCGCCCGGCTGGCAGGGTCGGCGGCCCCCGGGCGGCTGGGGATCGTGCACAACTACCTCCACCGCAGCGACGTACGCCAGGCCCTGGAGCACCTGCGCTCCGAGGAGACCGGGCCGGTGCGCTTCCTGCGTCTGGAGCAGCCGGACGCCGGGCACTTCCCCGGCGCCGGCGACCGCCCGCACTGGCGCCGCAACGACACCCCCGAGGGCTGCCTGCTCGACAACGCCTACCACTGGGTCTACGTCGCCGCGGAGTTGGCCGGCGCCCCCGTCGTGAAGGTCACCGCCCGGCTGTCACGTCCCGTGGACGGTTCGGCCGTCGATGTCGCACTGCTGCTGCTGGACCATGCGAACGGTGTCCTGACCAGCGTCCAGACCTCGTGGTGCGCCAAGGACGCCCGGCCCGTCCTGGAGGTGCACACCGACCGCGGGTCGCTGCGCCTGGAAGGGGACTGCGCTCCGTGCACCCCCACCCTGCCCGGGGCCGCGGCCTCGGCCGTGGCCCTCGAGCCGGCGTACCTGGCGTTCTACCGGGACGTCCTGGCCGCGGTCCGGGCCGGTGTGCCCTTCGCCGCCCCGCCCGACAGCTGCGTCGCCGTGCTGCGCGTGCTGGCCGCTGCCACCGAATCCGCGCGGACCGGGCGCACCGTGACCGTCGGCGCGGTCCCAGCCGTCACCACAGGCGGTCCGGACCAGCCCTACCGACCGGCACGGCTGACCGGACCCGACCACTCGTGAGGAGCACCTGCCCCGATGCCTGAACAAGGACCTTCCCGCCCCTCCCCCGCCGCCCCGGATTCCGACGCCCGTCTGACCGTGGCGGTCTGCACGGTCGGGCGTCCGGCGTTCCTGCGGGCGCTGCGGTTGCTGGCCGCCGGCGACACCGCGGTCGTCGCCGAGCTGATCGTCGTGGACAACTCCGGTGGTGTGCTGGACCGCGGCGCTGCGGCGGCCGCGGCAGCGCCGCTGGCCGTGCGCGTGCTCGACGGCACCGGCCCGGCGTCCGCCGGGCGCAACCTGGCACTGGCCGAGGCGCGCACGGACGTCGTGCTCTTCTTCGACGACGACTGCCTGCCCGAGCCCGACTGGGCCCGGGAGATGGCGGGCTACATGGCGGCCGAGCCCGAGGTCGCCGCGGCGTTCGGCCATGTCGAGCCGGTACCGCGGCCCGGCTGGCGGCTGCGCACCGCCGTGCTCCCGCTGCTCGGGGAGAACGCGTGGGGCACCGCCGACTCCCCCGAAGGGGAGTTGTGGTGCCCCGCGGTCTCCGCCCCCAGCTGGCGCGCGGGCACCGTCACCGGCGAACCGACCGTTCCGTGGTGCGCGGTGGGTTCGTCGAACAACCTCGCGCTGCGGCGCAGCCGGCTGCTGCCGGGACGCCCGGCGTTCCTGCCGCACCTCGGCCCGGGCACCGGCGCCGGATCGGGTGAGGACACCGAGCTGGGCTACGCGCTGATGCGGGCCGGGCGAGGCGTGGCCTACGTGCCGCAGGCCGGACTGCTGCACGACTCGTGGATGCCGCCGTCCTCCGCCGAGCAGGCGCACCGCGGCTACATCCGGGGCAATGTGGAGGCCCTGGGCCACCACGCGCTGCGCGGCGACGCGCACGCCGCCCGGCTGCTCGCCGCCTACGTGGGGCACTTCCGCACCGACAACGACTACGGGCTGAGGGAGTTCGGCGACATCCTCGAGTGGGCGTACGGCTCCTTGTCGGCGGGGGCCGAGCGGCCCCCGCTGCGCAAGTCCGACCTGGCGCTGTCCGGCGCGGCGCCGGAGCCCGTCGCCGCCGCGGCGGTGCCGGTCGAACGCGGCGTGCCGGCCCAGGACGGGGGGCGGGGCCGGTGACCGGCCAGGACGGCGGCCGCGTGGCCGCACCCGACGGGCGCGGCGCCGGTCAGCCGGGCACCGGCGGGCGCTTTCTGCGCTGGGGCGTGCTCGGCGGCGCGCGCATCGCCGAGCACTTCGTGCTGCCGGCCATGGCCGGTTGCCCGCAGGCGCGGGTGACCGCTGTCGCGTCCCGCCGGCCCGACGCGGGCGAGCGGCTCGCGCGGGACCACGGCGCGCGGCCGTACGGCAGTTACGCCGCCCTGCTGGACGACCCGCGGGTCGACGCCGTCTACGTCGCCCTGCCGAACGCGCTGCACACCCGGTGGACCCTGGCGGCTCTGGCGGCCGGCAAGCACGTGCTGTGCGAGAAGCCGCTCGCCACGACCTCGGCCGACGCGCAGGCGGTCGCCCAGGCGGCCGCGGCTGCCGGACGTGTGGTGCGGGCGGGCTACATGTACCGCTGCCACCCGCAGTTCGCCGAGCTGCGCCGGCAGGTCCGCGAGGGCGTCGTCGGCGAGGTGCGCATGGTCGAGGCCGCCTTGTCCTTCGTCCTCGACGACCCCTCCGACATCCGCATGTCGCCCGCGCTGGGAGGCGGTGCGCTGCTGGACCTGGGCTGCTATCCGGTCGACGCGGCGAACGTGGTGTTCGGGCGGTCTCCGGCGGGCGCGGCCGCGGTCCCGTACGTGGGCGCCACGGGCGTGGACCTGCACAGCTCGGGTGTCCTGGACTACGGCGGCGGGCGGACCGCCCTGGTCACCGCCAGCTTCCTCCTGCCGTGGCAGGACTCCCATCTCACGGTGCGCGGCGAGAAGGGCAGCCTCGTCCTCGACCACTGTTTCAACCCCGGTACCGGCGAGGGGCGCATGACGCGTCTGACCGCCGGCGGCGAGCGCACCGTCACCACCTTCCCCGGTGTCGACATGTACGCCCGGATGCTGGCCGACTTCTCCGCGGCCGTGCACGGCGAGCCCGGTGTGCTGCCCGACCCGGTGCAGTCCCTCGGGGTGCAGCACGGCCTGGAACTGCTCGCCGGCCAGGGACCGAACGCCGGCACCACTGCCCCCGTCCACTCGACGCGACAGGACAGGTAGCCCATGCGATCCGACGACCACCTGCTGGACGTGCCCGTCCAGCCCTTCGAACTCACCGAGCTGCGCCGCTCGAACCAGGAACTCAACATCGCCGAGTACCGCAGCGGCGCCACCGAACTGCGCAGCCGGCCGCTGGCGCTGTTCCTGGAGCTGACGCAGAACTGCAACCTCAAGTGCCCGATGTGCCGCTTCGGCGAGAAGTACAACCCGGCACTGAACATGGACGAGGAGATGTTCGACCGGCTCGCCGAGGAGCTCTTCCCTGCCGCGCACCTGGTGGACGTGCGCGGCTGGGGTGAGAGCACCATGCTCGCCGGGTTCGGCGACATGGTGCTGCGCGCCCTGGCCCACCGGGTCCGCGTCCGGGTCGTGACGAACGCGCAGATCAACCGCCCGGCGGTGTGGGACGCGATCATGCGCGGGCACGGCATCGTCACCGTGTCGTGCGACGCCGCCTCACCCGCCCTGTTCGAGAAGCTGCGGGCCGGCGGCACGCTGGAGCGCCTGGAGCGGACCTGCCGGTCGGTGGTGGAGGCGCGGGAGCGGTACGGGGTGCCCCGCGACCACGTCAACTTCAACGTGGTCTCCAGCATCGACAACCTCGACGAGCTGGCCGACATCGTGCGCCTCGCCGCGCGCCTGGACGTCTCCCCCGTCGTCATCCACCCCCTGGTGGCGCACCTGGACGACCCGTCGCACCTGCGGCGCGACCTGGAGCGGACCCAGCGGGCGTACGCGGAGGCCGCCGAGACCGGGCGCGCCGAGGGCGTCGTCGTCCAGCTCGGCGCGGCGCCCGACCCCTCCCTCGCCCTGCCCGACATGGTGCGCAAGCCCGCCTGCATGCACCCGTGGAGCTACGCGTACATCCGCTACGACGGGGCCGTCGGCTTCTGCGACCACCTCATCGGCAGCGACGAGTACACCCTCGGCACGCTGCGGGACAGCACCTTCGAGGAGATCTGGAACGGAGAGAAGTGGCAGTCCCTGCGGCGGGCGCACCTCACCGGCGACATCCCCGACGCGTTCTCGCCGTGCCGCTACACCTACGCGCAGCGGTACATCGACTTCGAGTACCTGGTGCATCCCGACCGCATCTCCGGGGTGGTCAGCAGCGCGACCCACGCGGATGTCACCCGCAGGCGCAGTTCCGCCACGGTGCCCTCGGTGCCGTTCGTCGCCGAACCGGCCGGTGCGGCGCAACCGCTGATCCCGGTCCGGATGCTGTCGGACAGTCTGCGCAACCTGCCGGCGCCCGGCGGGTCCTGACCGGCGGGACGCCCGCCCGCCGCGCCGCCCGCACACCCCCGAGGGTGAAGAGAGACGACGACAAGGAGATCATGCAACCGCTCCCGCTGGCCGACCCGGGCACGCCTGACGTACGGTCGCCCCGCAGGTTCCTGCTGTGGCTCGCGCTCCGGCAGTCGCGGACGGTCGCGGCCGCGGCGGCCCTGGGCGTCATCTGGATGCTGGCGCAGGCAGCCGTCCCGCTGCTCGTCGGCCGGATCATCGACCGGATGTTCACCGCGCCGTCGTCCGGCTCCGGCCCGGGACTGGCCGGGGCCGCGGCCGACTGCCTGCCGCTGGCGGGGCTGGCGGTGCTCCTGCACGGCTCCGGTGCCCTGCGCAACCGCTGCTCCGAGAGCAGCGCGCGCACGGCGAACTCCAGAGCGGTCCAGCTGGTGTGCCGCCGCGCTGTCGTGCCCGGCGGCTTCGGCGGAAGCCGCACGGCCGGCGGCCTGGCAGCCGTGAGCGGCGCCGACATCGCGCCGCTCGGTGACTTCCTGCGGATCGCCGCCCGTGCCGCCGGAGCGCTCGTCACCTTCGGCGCGGTCGCGGCGTTCCTCCTGGCGACGGCGCCGGCGCTCGGCTGGACGGCGCTGGTCGGCATGCCGCTGCTCGTGCTCGGCATCCATCCGCTGCTGCGCCCGCTGCTGGGTGGCCAGCACGCGCTGCGGGGGGTGCTGGACGACCTGAGCACCATGGCGGTGGATGCCGTGCACGGGCAGCGGGTGCTGCGGGGAGCGGGCGGAGCGGAGGAGTTCGTCCGCCGCTACCGCGCCCGCTCCCAGGAGGCGCGGGCGGCGAGTGTGCGGCTGGCCCGTACCGAGACCCTCGTGGACGGCGTGCAGGTGCTGCTGCCGGGCCTGTTCGGCCTGCTGGCCGTCGGGTGGTCCGCGGACCTGGCGCTGTCCGGTGCCATCAGCCCCGGCACGCTGGTGTCCCTGGCCGGCCTCGTCGCCTTCCTGGTCGTGCCGCTCCAGACGGCCGCCGAGTTCTACGACAAGGCCGCCAAAGCCGAGGTCGCCGCCGGCCGGGTCCTGGCCGTCCTCACCGCACCGCCGCAGGCACCGGCTCCCCAGGCGCCGCTTCCGCTCCCGCCGCCGGGTGCGGGCCCGGAGCTGGCGGACGCGCCGGCGGACCTCGCCTTCCCCGCCGGGCGACTGACCGTCGTCCAGGCCCCGGACGCCACCGCGGGCGCGGAGCTCGCCGACCGGCTGGCCGGGTACGGCGGGCCCGGCGCCTCCTTCCGCGGCGTCCCCCTCCAGGCCCTTGACCGCCGGGAGGTGCGGCAGCGTGTGCTGGTGACCACGCCGCTGTCCGGCGTGTTCGCCGGCACGTTGCGCGAGGTGGTGGACCCGCGGGGCGAGCACAGCGAGGAGGACGTCGGGCGGGCGCTGCACGCCGCTTCCGCCGAGGACGTCGCACGCGCTCTGCCCGCCGGTCTCGCCTCCCCTGTCGGCGGCCGCGGGCACACCCTGTCCGGTGGGCAGCGGCAGCGCCTCATCGTGGCGCGGGCGCTGCTGGCCGACCCCGAGGTGCTCGTGCTGTTCGCGCCGACCCAGGCGGTGGACGCCTCCACCGAAGCGCGCATGGCGCGGCGCATCGCCGGCTTCCGTACGGGCCGCACGACGGTGGTCATCACCGACAGTCCCGCCTTCACCGCCCACGCGGATGTCCGCGCCGACCTCGCCGGCCGGCCGGCGGACGGGGAGGCGGACCGGTGAGCGGGCACCTGCCGGTCGCGGACCGGCGCGCGGTCGCCGGCTGGCTGCGCCGGGTGCGGGCAGGGCACGGCCGGACGCTCGCGCTGGTCCTGGGCGCGTACACGCTGTCGGTCGCCGCGAGTCTGGCCACCGGGCCCATCATCGGCCGGCTGGTCTCGGCGGCCGTGCACCACGACAGGCGCGTGCCGCTGGTGCCGCTGATGGCACTGGGTACGGCGCTGCTGGTGGCGCAGACGCTGCTCACCCGTTACGCCCGCCTGCGGGCCCGGGTGCTGGGCGAGGAACTCCTCGCGCAGTTGCGGGAGGACGTCATGCGCCGGGCGCTGGCGCTGCCGATGGGCGTGGTGGAGGAAGCCGGCGTGGGCGACCTGCTGACCCGGACCACGCGGGACATCGCGGCCGTCGCCCGGAACTTCCGCTTCACCGTCTTCGAACTGCTCGGCGCGGTGCTGGTGATGGGCCTGACCGTGGTGGCACTGGGTGCGGTCGACCCGCTGTACGTCCTGCCGTGCCTGGTGTCCCTGGTGCTGTCCGCGGCGGTCACCCGCTGGTATCTGCGCCGCGCCCCCGGCTGGTACCTCGCCGAGAGCCAGGCGTACGCCGACGTCAGCGAGGGCCTGGTGGAGACCGGCTCTCACCCGCGCACCGTGGAGGCCCTCGACCTGGGAGGCCTGCGGGTGCGGCGTACCGACGGGGACCTGGCCCGGGTGTTCCGGGCGGGTCTGCGCACCCTGAACCTGCGCACCACCTGGCTGCCTGCCGTCGGGCTGCTGTGCCTTCTGCCGCTTCCGGCGGTGCTCCTGACCGGGTTCGTGCTGCACTCCCACGGCCATGCGACGGTGGCGGCCGTGACGACGGCGGCGGTGTACGCGCAGCAGTTCGGCGAGCCGGTGAACCGGGTCTCCTACTACGTCGACGACCTGCACCTCGCGTACACCGCGCTGGCCAGGCTGCTCGGGCTGCCCGCGCCGCCCGGCGAGCCGGTCCTGCTCCAGCGCGTCCCGGCCCGCCCACCTCTCACCGCGTCCGCGGTGCGCTTCTCCTACGACGGCGAACGCGACGTCCTGCACGGCGTCGACCTGGAACTGCGGCCCGGTGAGACGCTCGCCCTGATCGGGCCGAGCGGCGCCGGCAAGACCACCCTGGCCACGCTCCTGGCGGGCGCCCGGCCCCCCTCGGGCGGCGACATCCGCCTCGCCGGCGTACCGCTCGGCGCCCTGCCGGCGGCGTTGCTGCGCCGCCGCGTGGCCCTGGTCAGCCAGGAGCACCACGTGTTCGCCACGACACTGCGGGACAACGTCGCCCTGGCCGGCCCGCGGGCCGACGCCACCGTGTGGTCCGCGCTGCACGCGGTGGGCGCCGACTCCTGGGCCCGGCGGCTGCCGCAGGGCATCGCCACCCGGGTCGGCGCGGGCGGGGTGCCCCTGGACGCCCGGCAGGCACAGCAGGTGGCCCTGGCCCGGGTCCTGGCCGGGGAGCCGGACGTCATCGTGCTGGACGAGGCGACAGCCGACCTCGACCACGTGCTGGCCCGCCGCCTGGAGGAGGCGCTGGCGTCCCGCCTGCGGGACCGCACCGTCGTCACGGTCGCCCACCGCCTGCACACCGCACGCGACGCCGACCGGATCGCCGTCGTCGCGGACGGACGGATCACCGAGCTCGGCTCACACGACGAGCTGCTCGCCCTCGACGGCGCCTACGCGCGGCTGTGGCGCACCTGGGCCCGGAGAACGCCCGCCCGCGGCCGGGACGCCGAACGCGTCACCGGCAGCCCCGCGCCGCGGGGAGCCATGCCAGACCGAACGTCATGAAAGGTGGAGACCACATGCGCGTCTGCGTGTTCGGAGCCGGGTACATCGGCCTCGTGACCGCCGCCTGTTTCGCGGACCTGGGCCACACCGTCGCCGTTCGCGACATCAACCCCGGCACGGTCGCCGCGCTGCGAGCGGGCCGGACCCCGCTGTACGAGCCGGGGCTGGCCGAGCTGCTGGCCGGCAACACCGAGCGGCTGTCGTTCACCCTCGACGCGGGCGAGGCACTGCGCCACGCGGACGTGGCCTACGTGTGCGTGGACACGCCGCCGACCGCCGCCGGGGACGCCGATCTGAGCCGGGTGTTCGCCGTCGTCGACTCCCTGCGCGGGGCCTCCCACCTCAAGGCCGTCGTGGTGAAGAGCACTGTTCCCGTCGGGACGGGTGCCCAGGTGCGCGCCGCGCTCGACGCCGCCGGGCTGCGGCACGTGGCGTACGCCGCCAATCCGGAGTTCACCGCGGAGGGCAGTGCCGTGGCGAATTTTCTGCACCCCGACCGGGTGGTGGTGGGCACCGGCGACAAGGTCGCCGCGACGTGCGTGTCCGAGCTGCACAAGGGGGTGGACGCACCGGTCGTCGTCATGGACGTGGCCTCGGCGGAAATGGTGAAGCTCACCGCGAACGCCCTGCTCGCCACGAAGATCTCGTTCGTCAACGAGATCGCGAACGTGTGCGGACTGGTGGGCGCCGATGTCGTCGAGGTCGCCAGGGCTGTCGGGATGGACCACCGCCTGGGCCCGCACTTCCTCGAAGCCGGCATCGGCTGGGGCGGTTCCTGCTTCCCCAAGGACTCCCTGGCGCTCAAGCAGATGGCCGGCAACTCCGGGTACACCCCGCAGCTGCTCAGCGCGGTGATCGAGGTGAACGACCTCCAGCGACGGCGCGCCGTCCAGCGGTTGAAGACGGCGCTGGGCGGCCTGGCGGGCGCCCGCGTGGCCGTGCTGGGGGTGACGTTCAAGCCGGGGACGGACGACATGCGCGAGGCGCCGAGCACCGTGGTGGCCGCCCGGCTGCTCGCGGAGGGCGCGGAGGTGCGCTACTGGGACCCGGTCGCCGTCCCGGCGGACGCGCACCCGTGGTCGTCGTGCAGCCGCATGCCCACACCGGCCGCGGCGGCCGACGGCGCCGACGCCGCGATCGTCGTCACGCAGTGGCCGCAGCTGCTCGACGTGGACTGGGCCGCCGTGAGGCCGGCCATGCGGCGCCCCGTCCTGCTGGACGGCCGCAACCTGCTGGACCCTGGAACCATGGTCCGGCTCGGCTTCTCGTACATGGCGGTGGGCCGCGCCGCGTACGAACAGCTGTGACATCCCTCCCCGGCCCGGCAAGGAATCCCCTCATGCCCCAAGAGCAGGAACTGCGCGGCGGTTTCGTCGGCACGACCGTCCTCGTCGACGGCACGGTCCGCCGCACGCCCACCTCCCCCTACGTACGGCAGGTGCTCGGCCACTTCGCCGACCAGGAGTGGCCGGGTGCGCCGCGCTGCCTCGGGTCCGACGCGCAGGGGCGGGACATGTTCACCTTCGTCCCCGGCCTCGTGCCCTGGGAGTACGACGAACGCGTCGCCGCCGTCGGCAGCCTGACGGAGCTGGCCCGTCTGGTCCGCGCCGCGCACGACCTCACCGCCGGCCACCGCCTGGCCGCCGGCGCGGAGGTGGTGTGCCACAACGACCTGTCGTACCGGAACACCGTCTACCGCGACGAGGGCCGCCTGCTGCGCCCGGTCGCGCTCATCGACTGGGACCTGGCGGGGCCCGGCCGCCGGGTCCACGACGTGGCCCACCTGTGCTGGCAGTTCCTGCGGCTGGGCCCCGGCCGCGAGACGGACTGGGCCGGGCCGCGGATGCGGGCCGTCGCGGACGCCTACGGGCTGGCCGGCACCGACCGCGCCGATCTGGTGGCAACCGTGCTGTGGTGGCAGGACCGCTGCCGGCAGGGCATCGAGCAGGGCGCGGCCGACGGCGACCCCGCCATGGTCGGCCTCTGCCGGCGGGGCGTCCCCCAGGAGGTGCGCGCCGCGCAGAGCTGGACCGCCGCGCGGCAGCAGGAGCTGACCGCCTTCCTCTGAGACTCCGCGCCGCGGGGCTCGTGAACTCGGTGTCGCGGGGCTCGCGGGAAGGCGCGCCGGTGCTCCTACCCTGGAGAGGGGGGCGCGGGGAAGCCGCACAGCAGACGGAGGGAGGCGCGGGATGCGTGCTCACGTCGGGGACTGGATCGTCGTGGAGTCCGTGCATGTGGACGGCCACCGCCGCCGCGGCCGGGTCGTCGGCCTGGAGCATCCGGACGGCACACCGCCGTACACCGTGCGCTGGACGGAGGACCACCGGGAGACGCTGTTCTCCCCCGGGCCGGAGGCCCATGTCGAGGCCGAGGGCGAACACACCGGGCGCGGGGGCGGCGGACGCTGACCGGCCGGGCGCGGCTGGACGGGCGTTCGCTGCCTGACGCCGGGTCAGGGAGGTGCGCCTGGCCGCGTGCCGCACGGCCTTCGGATACCCGGGTGGGGTATGCTCGCAGCGGCTGCGCCGGGAGGCGTGTGCCCAGGCGCGTTGCGAACGGAGGGGTCCGGCGGTGGCGGGCAGGCGGCAGGTCGGCGGGCGGGGCGCTGCCCGGCTGCTGCTGTCGTGCGCGGTCCTGGCCGGCCTGTTCCTGATGCACGGTTCTCCGTTCGGTGCGGCCGAAGGGTGCCATGGCGCGGCGGCCGCGCCTGCGGGCATGAGCGTCCCGGCCGCCGCCGCGATGGCGCCGAACGGCCCCGCGGCGGCGGCACACCAGCGCCCCGGCAGCGCGCGGACCGGGGCCGTACCGGCGATGCGCGGGCAACTGTGCGTATCGACCCCGGCCCGCCCCCGCCTTGTGCTGCCCGCCGGCGGGCCGCTCCTCGCCGTCGCCGTGCCGGCGGCCGCCCTCCTGGCCTTCGGCCGACTCCTGGGCGGGCCCCACCGGGCGAGGCGGCGCGGGCCGCCGCCACCGGGCGGGCGCCTGCTCCTGCTCCAGGTGTGTGTCGCGCGGACCTGACCGGGCCGCGCCGGGCCGGTAGTTCCTGCCGAGATCCGGTGAGGTGCCCTGATGACGTCCGCGCACCCGGTGCGGGTGCGCCCACCCGGAAAGTCCCCCACCCATGTCTGCTTCTTCTTCCCGCATCAGTACCGCCATGCGCCGCCGCGCCCTCGCGGCTGCCGCCGCGGCCGTACTCGCGACCGCCCTGGCCGCGTGCGGCTCCAGCGGCTCCGGCGGCCACGGCGCCATGCCCGGCACGCACCACGGCGCGATGCCGTCGGCCACCGGCGCCGCCGCAGCCACTGCCACCGCCACCGCCACCGCCACGTCAGGTATGCCCGGCATGGGCGCCACCGCGGGCGGCGACGGCCTGTCCGACCACGCGGACGGCTACCGCCTCACCAGCGCCGCCACCACGCTGCCCGCCGGCACCCCCGCCCCCTACCGCTTCACCGTCGCCGGCCCGGACGGCAGGCCGGTCACCGCGTTCCGGGTCGACCAGACCAAGCGGCTGCACTTCTACGCGATCCGCTCGGACCTGACCGGCTTCCAGCACCTGCACCCGGTCATGGCCCAGGACGGCACCTGGACCGCGCGCCCGGCCGCCCTCGCGCCCGGCTCCTGGCGGATGTTCGCCGCTTTCACCCCGGCGGCCGGGCCGGGCGCGGGCACCGCGTTCGTGCTGTCCCGTCCGGTCACCGTCCCCGGCGCCGCCACCGCGACCCCGCTGCCCGCCGCGTCGTCCACGGCCACCGCCGACGGCTACACCGTCACCGTCAAGGGCGACCTGATGGCGGGCATGGAGCACCCGCTGACCGTGCACCTCGCCACGTCGAAGGACGGCCGGCCCGTCACCGGCCTCCAGCCGTACCTGGACAGCTACGCGCACCTGACCGCCTTCCACGAGGGCGACGCCGCCTTCGCGCACCTGCACCCCACCACGGCGGCCGACGGCGGCCACGGCGGCCCGGACCTGTCCTTCCACGCCGAGCTGCCGAAGCCGGGGAACTGGCGGATGTTCCTCCAGTTCCGGGCCGCCGGAGCCCTGCACACCGCGGCGCTGACCCTGCGCGTGAGCTGACCGTGAGCTGACCCCGTCCGAAGGGGGTCCGAAGGGGGCGCCGACCGGCAGCGGCGCCCCCACCACCCGATCGGCCGGGCCGCCCCGCGCCCGCGCGCGGCGCGGCGCGGTCCCGCTCCCTCCACGGGGAAGGCTGTGACGTATGCACGCGATCCTGCACGCCCTGTCGATCACCGGCTCGATGGCCTGGGAGATCACCTGGGCCCTGATCCTGGGCTTCGCCCTGTCCGCCGTCGTGCAGGCGGTCGTCCGCACCTCCACCGTCGTGGCGCTCCTGGGCGACGACCGCCCCCGCACTTTGGCGCTCTCCGCCGGTCTGGGCGCGGCCTCGTCGTCCTGCTCCTACGCGGCGGTGGCGCTGGCGCGCTCGCTGTTCCGCCGGGGCGCCGACTTCACCGCGGCGATGGCGTTCGAGATCGCCTCCACCAACCTCGTCGCCGAACTCGGCGTCATCCTCGCGCTGTTGATGGGGTGGCAGTTCACGCTCGCGGAGTTCACCGGCGGCCCGATCATGATCGTCGTCCTGGCGGTGCTGTTCCGGCTGCTGCTGCGCGACCGGTTGCTGCGCACGGCCCGGGCGCAGGCCGAACGCGGCGTGGCCGGTGCCATGGAGGGCCATGCCGCGATGGACATGTCCGTACGGGGCGAGGGCTCCTTCGCCCGGCGCCTGCTGTCGCCCGACGGGTTCACCGCGACCTCGCACGTGTTCGTCATGGAGTGGGCGGCGATCCTGCGGGACCTGGTGGTCGGCCTGTTCGTCGCGGGCGCCATCGCCGCCTGGGTGCCCGACGCGTTCTGGCGCGCGTTCTTCTTCGACGGCCACCCGCTGGCGTCCAAGTTCTGGGGTCCGCTGATCGGCCCGCTGGTCGCGATCGCCTCGTTCGTCTGCTCCATCGGGAACGTGCCGCTCGCGGTCGTGCTGTGGAAGGGCGGGATCAGTTTCGGCGGGGTCGTCGCGTTCGTCTTCGCCGACCTGATCATCCTGCCGATCCTGAGCATCTACCGGAAGTACTACGGCGCCCGTATGGCCCTCTTCCTGCTCGGCACCTTCTACGCGGCCGCCGTCGTCGCCGGATACGCCGTCGAGCTGGTCTTCGGCGGCCTCGGCCTCGTCCCCGACCAGGCCGACGCCACCATCCCCGCCGAAGGCGTCACCTGGAACTACACCACCGTCCTCAACATCGCCTTCCTCCTCCTGGCCGCCGCGCTCCTGACCCGCTTCCTGCGCACCGGCGGCCTCGGCATGCTCCGCATGATGGGCGGCGCCCCCAGCACGGACAGCGACCACTCCCACCACTAGGGTCCGTCCCGCCGATCACCGTCGCCCCAGGCTCTCAGCGGACGACCGAGACCGCGAAGGGGGCGAACCCGCTGGAGCGGATCACGTGGGGCACGAACAGGATCGCGGCCTCGGTGGCGCGGGCGGTCCCGATCCCGCCGAGGTCCGTGATCCACTCCTGCTGCCAGCCGAGGTCGGTGAGCAGTTCACGGACGGTCTGCTTGGCCTGCGGGTCCTCGCCGGAGAGGAAGGCGGTCGGCGCCTGGGCGAGCGCGCCGGGCGCGGTCATCACGGGGAAGAGCATCGTGTTGAGCGTCTTGACGACGCGCGTTTCCGGGAGTGCCTCCTGGAGTTGCTCGGCCAGGCTCGAACCGGGGTAGAGCAGGTCGGCGGGCAGCCCGTCCGGTCCGTCGACGGTGGCGTTGGAGACGTCGACGAGGATCTTGCCGCGCAGTTCGTCGCGCAGTGCGGTGAGCCGCTCCAGCGAGCCGGCGCCCGGGGTTGCGTTGACGACGATCCGCGCCTCCTCGGCGGCGTCGGCGGCGGCGCCCGGCGCGCGGCCCGCCACCGTCACCCGGTGGCCTGCGCGGGTGAGGGCCTGGGCGAGGTTGCCGCCGACGCGGCCGTTGCCGAGGACTGCGATGGTGGTCATGGTGTTCTGTTCCTTCGGTGGGTGCGGGTCGTGGTGGGTGGTCAGCGGGAGAGCGTGGTGACGGCCCGGGCGTGGACGCCGGGCGCGGCGGCCAGGAAGCTCGCGCTCTGCGGGGTCCAGGGGCGGCCCTCGGCGTCGGTGATCCGTCCGCCGGCCTCGGTGACGAGCAGGGCTCCGGGGAGCAGGTCCGCGCGGGCGCCGGCGAACTGCCAGAAGGCGTCGAGCCGGCCGGCGGCCACGTCCAGCAGGTGCAGGGTCGCGGGGACGGCGACGCGGACGACGAGCGCGTCGAGGAGCATCGCGGTGATCGAGGAGCCGATGCGCCGCACGACCTTCTCGTCCTCGTCCGGCCGGGCCTGGCTGGTGGCGACCAGGCTCAGGCCGAGGTCCGCGGTCGGGGACACGTGCAGGGGCCGGCCGTCGAGGTGGGCGCCGGCGCCGGCGAGCGCGGTGTAGGTCCGGCCGGCCAGCGGCTGGTGGACCGCGGTGAGCACCGGCCGGTTGTCGCGCACGAGAGTGGCGGTAACCGCCCATTCGGGCAGGGCGTGCAGGTGGTTGACGTTGCCCTCGGCCGGGTCCACGACCCACCACTCGCCGGACGGCAGCGCCCCGCCGTCCAGTTCGTTCTCCACCCAGCCGGCGTCCGGGCGCAGGCGCGTCAGGCGGGGGCGCAGGACGGCGAGGGCCGCGTCGTCGTTGGCGGCGAGCGCACCCATCAGCTCGTCACGGGTCCGAGGAGCGGCCACGTCCCCGAAGCGCTCCCGCAGCACCGAACCCGCCGCGCGTACGGCGTCGGCGGTCCGCGCGAGCAGGTCGGTGTCGGACGCGGAGTCGGCGGGCGCGGCGATTTCGGCGGTGCGGATCGATTCGGACATGGTGGTGCTCCCATCGGAGGAGGGGTGGTCGAGCAGACCGGGCGAAACCGCGTTCCGTTCGCGCCTGCCCTTCGAAAGTAGAGCGGTCGATCATTAACCTCAAGTGCATGTCACGCACTACTGACATGACTCCCGCGCAATTGGATCTGCTTCCCTCCCGCAGTGCCCGCGAAGCCCGTCGAGATGCCCCGACGGGACGCTACTGGTCAGCAGCGTCCGGAGCGGTGAACAGGCCCTGGAGGGTCTGGGTCGCCAGGTCGAGCAGCCAGGTGTGGGCGGGGTCGTCGTCGTAGCGCTGGTGCCAGAGCAGATAGAGCGGCACGGGTGGCAGGTCGAAGGGCAACGGCAGTGTGGTCAGGCCCAGTTGGTCGCGGGCGGAGCGGGTGACCGCGTCGGGGAGGGTGACCACGATGTCGGCGTCACGGGCGAGTTGCAGGGCGGTGTCCGTCGCGGGGGCGGAGACGATGACACGGCGCTCGTGGCCGAGGGCGGCGACGGCGTCGTCCACCCGGTTGCGCAGGCTCCCCCGCCGGGAGACGGTCACGTGATCGGCCGCGGCGTACCTCTCGACCGTCACCGGCCCGTCGGTGAGCGGATGGCCCGCCCGGACCGCGAGGATGATCCGGTCCTGGCCGATGAGGCGGTGACGGATGTCGGGCTGGGGCGGGGGTCCGGCGCTGGAGGCCACATCGACCTCTCCGCGACGCAGCTCAGGGGTGTCGTGGCCGGGCTCGACCGTGAGGCGCATCTTCACCTTCGGGGCCTGGCGGTGCACCGCGGCGACCAGGGCAGTCCCGCAGGCGGTGGTGAGGGCGTCGTGCAGGCGAACGGTGAACACCCGCTCCAGGTCCGCCAGGTCGAGGTCCGTACGGGAGGACAGCAACTGGTGGGCCTGCTGCACCAGGACGTGGACCTCGGTGCGCATGGCCAGTGCGCGGGGGGTGGGCGTCATGTGGCGTCCGGTGCGGACCAGGATCTGGTCGCCGGTGGCTTTGCGGATGCGGCCCAGCGAGCGGCTCATCGCCGGCGCGGTGACGTGGAGCCGGTCCGCGGCTCCGGCCACACTGCCCTCTTCCAGCAGCGCGTCCAGGGCGGTGAGCAGATTCAAGTCCAGTTGCATGGCAGTAACTATATGAATGAAGAGCATGCACTTGCTGTTAGGCGGTGTCCCTGGTGATCACGCGCGGAACCGGATGACGAGCGCCCGGGCCGGACAGGTGGCGGAACGTGCCGGGCCCCGGCGGAGCACCGCTCGGCCACCGTGTTGGCGGTAGCGGGCACCCTGATGCCGCAGCGGCGGTGCCGCGGACGCCGACGGCCCTGCGGCAGCGGTCACTTGGCCGCCGCGGCGCTCCGGATGGTCCTACTCCGCGTGCACACGTGTCCGGGCGCCCGCAGGGTGAGGTCATGGCAGAGACACGTGCCCGACAGTCCCGTGCGCCGTCCCACCGGTCCGGCTCCCGCAGCGGGCATCCGAAGGACGCGCACGACGCGGCCGAGCGGGCCGCCCACCTCCTCGGCGAGCTGATCCGGCGTCCGACCGAGGGCTGCTCCGCGGTCGCGCCGCTGGAGGAGGGCGGCTGGCGCGTCGGCGTGGACGTGGTCGAGGTCGCCCGTATCCCGGACACCACGAGCCTGCTGGCGACGTACGAGGTCGAGCTGGCCGAGGACGGCGCACTGCGCAGCTACCGCCGCGTCCACCGCTACCGGCGCGGCGCCGTCGACGAGTGAGCCGCCGACCACTGAGCCGTCGCCGCTCCCGCCGCCCTGTCCCCCGGGGCCCACCCGAAAGATTGGTACCGCCGTGACCGTCATCACCGATGGAGTCGTGTGCCCCCCGCGTGCGGGCACGCTCTACGACGTTCTGGACCTCATCCTCGACCGGGGCATGGTCATCGACGTGTTCGTCCGGGTGTCCCTGGTCGGCATCGAGATCCTCAAGATCGACGCGCGCATCGTCGTGGCCAGCGTGGACACGTACCTGCGCTTCGCCGAGGCGTGCAACCGCCTGGACCTGGAGAACGACTCCACCAGCCGCACCGTCCCGGAGCTGTTCGGCGGGGCCTCCGCCGCCATAGGCAAGACCGGCGCCAAGCGGGCCGCCCGGTCGGTGGGCGACAAGGTCAAGGACGCCATCGGCGTCGGAGGCGACGGGGACGACGAGGACGAGGGCGACGAGGAGGAGCAGGAGCGGCCGCGGCGCAAGAGCTCGGCCCGCCGCTCCGGCAGTTCCTCCGGGAGCCGTTCCAGCTCTCGTTCCGGCAGCCGGTCCCGGCGTCACGACGAGGAGGACTGACCGTGGGGAGCACTTACGTCTACGGGGTGACCGCGGCGGACGTCGTCCTGCCCGGCCAGGTGCATGGCATCGGCGATCCGCCGGCCCGGCTGCGCACGCTGGTCGCGGGCCCGCTGGCCGCCGTGGTCAGCGCCGCACCGCAGCGGCTGCGCGCCTACCGCCGGGATCTGCACGCGCACCAGAACGTCCTGCTGTCCCTGTCCGGCAGCGGCCCGGTGCTCCCGGCCCGGTTCGGCGTGGTGGCCGACGACGAGGACGCCCTGCTCGCTCAGCTGCGGACCGGCGCCGACGGCTACCGGGCCGCGCTGGCCCGGATCTCCGGCCGCGTCGAGCTGAACCTCAAGGTCTCCCCGGTCGAGGCCGGCCTCGCGGACCTCACCCGCACCGACCCGCAGGTGCGGCGGCTGCGGGAGGAGGTACGGCGGCGGCCCGGCTACGACACGAGTGTGCGGCTCGGCGAGGCCGTCGCCGCGGGCCTGCGGCGGCGCGCGGAGGAGGTGGGGCGGCAGGCGGCTGCCGCGCTGGCGGCGCTCGCCGAGGAGACGGCTCCCGGCCCGGACGTTCCGGGCTGCGTGCTGAACGCGTCCTTCCTCGTCGCCGCCGACCGCACGGACGACTGCCGCGCCGCGGTGGACACGCTCGCCGCCCGGAACGTCTTCGGCGCCGGGCTGCGGCTGACCGGTCCGCTGCCGTGCTACAGCTTCTCCGACGTACCGGCCCTCGCGGGGACCTGACATGGGCCTCTTCACCGGTCTGCTGCTCCTGCCGCTCGCCCCGGTCCGCGGTGTGGGCTGGCTCGCCGACGTGCTGCTGGAGACGGCGGAGAACGAGATCGACGACCCGGCGGTGCTCCGTGCCCGGCTCGCCGAGCTCAACCGGGCCCTGGACGACGGCGAGATCGACCCCGAGCGGTTCGCGGCGGAGGAAGAACGGCTGCTGGACCAGCTCGAACACGGCACACTCCGGCGGCAGCGCGCCGCCCACCAGTCAGGAGACGTTCGGTGACGGACAGTTCGTGCAAGACCGCGATCGCCGCGGCGGTGGCCGGCGGCTACCTCCTCGGCCGTACCCGCAAGGCGAAGACGGCCATCGTCATCGGCACCTTCCTCGCCGGGCGCCGGTTCCCCCTCTCCCCGGCGGGGCTCGCCGCGGAGGGCCTGCGCCGGCTGCGGGAGCATCCCCAACTGGACGAGCTGCGCGCGCAGATCAAGGACGAGCTGTACATGGCCGCGAGCAAGGCCGCGTCCTCGTCCGCCGACCGGGGCTTCTCCTCCCTCGCCGGAGCGCTCCGCGAGCGGGGCGCCCGCCGCCCGCAGGAGGAACCCGGAGAAGCCGGAGAAGCCGAAGACCGGGAGGACGGTGCGGAGGAGGACGAGCAGGGCCCGGAAGACGACGACCGCGGCGGCGCGGAAGGCGCCGACGACGCGGAGGAGCCCGAGTCCCCCCGGCACGCGCCCCACCGGCACGACGGGCCGGCGGGCAGGAAAGCGGCGAAGCACGCGGCGAAGAAGGCCGCGCACAAGAGCGCGGCCGCCAAGTCCGCGTCCCGCCAGGGCGAGACGGCCCGGCGGAAGACCACGGGCCGGGCGGATTCCACGACCAACCGGCGCGGGAGGTAGACGGCGATGGCCAGGCAGAACGAGAAGTCCGACCGCCCCACCGGGCTGGAGGAACTGCGCGAGGAGTTCGGTCACTTCCTGAGCGGAATGACGCAGGGGTGGATCGACAAGGCCGGCGGCAAGGTGTCCGACCTGACCGACCGGCTGTCCGACATCGGCGAGGGCGAGGGCGGCATGCTCGGCGTGGGCAGCCGCGTCCTCCAGGGCGAGTCACCGTTCAAGGCGATGGCCGGACAGAAAGCCAAGGACGCCAAGGAGAAGGTCATGGGCACGGTCAAGAACGCCGTCGGGGGCGGCGGCGGTGGCGGGGGCGGGGGCAAGGGGGACAACGTCAAGGCGGTGAACATCGTCGAGACGCTGGACGTCGGCGTCCCCCTGCGCACGGCGTACGACCACTGGACGCAGTTCGAGGACTTCAGCGGCTTCACCAAGGGCGTCCAAGGCGTCTCGCAGGAGGACGACGTCACGACCGAGTGGAACGTCAAGGTCGGCCCGTCCAAACGGAACTGGAAGGCAACGATCCAGGAGCAGATCCCGGACGAGCGGATCGTGTGGACGTCCGAGGGGCCCAAGGGCACCACGGCGGGCGCCGTCAGCTTCCACGACCTCGGCCCCACCCTGACGCGCATCCTCGTGGTGGTGGAGTACACCCCCGCCGGGTTCTTCGAGAAGACCGGCAACCTCTGGCGCGCCCAGGGCCGGCGGCTCCGCCTCGACCTCAAGCACTTCAGCCGCCACGTCACGCTGCACGCCGACGACGAGATCGAGGGCTGGCGCGGCGAGATCCGCGACGGCGAGGTCGTGCGCTCCCACGAGGAGGGCCTGGAGGACGACGAGGGCGCGGAGGGCGCCGAGGACGAGGAGGAGTTCGACGAGGACGAGGACGAAGCGGACCAGGGCGAAGACGAGGACGAGGACGAGGACTGGGACGAGGAGGAGGACGAGGACGAGCGTCCTCGGCGGCGCGGCCGGAGCCGGCGGTGACGGCACCGCTCGACTTCCCCACCGCCGACGACCCCTACCGCCACTCCCCCTCGACGTCCAACCTCGCCGACATCCTCGAACGCATCCTGGACAAGGGCATCGTGATCGCCGGCGACGTCAAGATCGATCTCCTGGACATCGAACTCCTCACCATCCGGCTCCGGTTGTTCATCTCGTCGGTCGAGACGGCCAAGAAGGCCGGCATCGACTGGTGGGAGACCGATCCGGCCCTGTCCTCCCGCGCCGCCGAGCGCGCCCTCGCGCAGGAGAACGAGGAACTGCGCTCCCGGGTGGCCGAGTTGGAGGACCGGGAGGACGTCCCCGCCCGCAGCGCACCGTCCAGGGCGCGGACATGACGGCCCCCACCGACCGCGGTCCCGCGCCGGTCGGGCCGAGCGCGCCGGCCGGGCCGGCCGACGGGATGACGGCGACCTGTGTCTTCGCCGTCCGGCGCGGCGGCGATCCCGGCAGTCTGGCGGGCCGGAGCGGGCACACGGGCGGCGGGCCGCTGCGCCTGCTGCCGCTGGCCGGCTCCCTGCGGGCCGTCGTGCAGAGCGTCCCGGCGGCGGACTTCACGCAGGAGGCCCTGCGCCGGCGGCTGTCGGACCCGGTCGCCTTGGAGCGCTGCGCCCGCGGCCACCACGACGTGGTCGTGGCCGCCGCCGCGGACGGCCCGGTCGTTCCGCTGCCGCTGGCGACCCTCTTCACCGACGACCGGCGGGCCGCCGAAGCCCTGGACCACCAGCGGGAGTTGTTCCTCGGCACGCTGGACCGGTTGGCGGGGCGCGCCGAGTGGTCCGTCAAGGTCCACCTCGGCCGGTCGGCCGGCACCGCCCCGGCCCCGGCCGCTTCCCGGACCGCGGGCACCGCGAGGGCGGCCGCTCCCGGGGCGGGCGCGGCCTACCTGTCCCGGGTGCGGGGCCGCGAGCGCGACCGCCAGTCCTGGCAGGACGCGGCGCTGCACGTGGCCCAGCGGGTCCACGACACCGCGGCCGCCCTGGCCGTGGCCGCGGTGCGCCGCCGTCCGCACGGCCCCGAGGTCACCGGGCGGGACCGGCACCAGGTGCTCAACGCCGCCTTCCTCGTCGACGACGCCCAGTCCGCGGAGCTGGCCGCGGCGGTGCACGCCCTCCGGGGCTCCTTCACCGGTCTCGAGGTGCACATCGACGTCACCGGCCCGTGGGTGCCCTACTCCTTCACCGGCGGGGTCCACCCGTGACCGCCGCGACCGACACCGTCAGCTGGGTGGGGCCCGACAGCGGCGCGCCGCTGGGCGTCCCGCTCGTCGACCTGCTCGACCGCGTCCTGGCGACCGGCGTCGTCATCAGCGGCGACCTCGTCATCGCCATCGCCGAGGTGCCGCTGATCCGGCTCTCCCTGCACGCCCTGCTCGCGTCCGTCAGCGAGCGGGTGCCCGCCCCCTGGAGCGACGGAGGGCCCCTGTGACCGCCCCGACGGTGCGCCTCGACCCGGACAACGCCGCCCGGGACCTCGTCTCCCTCGTCCTCACCCTGGTCGAGCTGGTCCGCCAGCTCCTGGAACGCCAGGCGGTGCGCCGCCTGGACCAGGAGGACCTCACCGCGGACCAGGAGGAGCGGCTCGGCCTCGCCCTCATGCGGCTCGACGAGGCGATGACCGAGCTCTGCGCGCACCACGGACTCAGCCGCGACGACCTCAACCTCGACCTCGGCCCCTTGGGCCCCCTCCTCGCGGACAGCTGGCGCTGACCGCCGGGGCCCTGGCCGGGGCCGCCGCCGGGCCCTGGTCAGCGGGTCGGCGGGGTCAGGACGGTGCGGTCGAAGGGGCCGGGGTGGGCGGCGGCGTGGGCGACCGCTTCGTTGACCGCGTCGAGGCCGAAGCAGCGGACCTGCTCGGGGGCGAGGTCGAGGGCGCCCGAGGCGATCAGGCGGATGATGCCGGTGTTCGCCTCACGCGGGTACATCCACTGGCCGCGCACGGTGACCGAGTTGCGCATGATCCAGGGGTACGGCAGCGCGAAGTCGTCGCCGCCGAGCATGCCGACGCCGCCCATGAGGACCACGCGGCCGTACTCGCGCACGGTCATGGCGGCGGTGCGGGCCACCGAGCTGGGCGCGCTCGGCGGAAGCAGGTCCAGCACCATGTCGATCGGGCCGTGCGCCGCGGCGGCCATCGCGGCGGAGTCGGCGGCGCTGTCGCCGGTCAGCGGGACGGGCCGCACCCGGGTCCCGAAGCGGTCGGCGAGGAGGTCCAGCGCGGCCTGGTTGCGGCCCGGGGCGACCACGCACCCCGCCCCCATGGCCAGGGCGAGGGCGACGGCGCTGCTGCCGAGGTTGCCGGTGGCGCCGCTGACGAGCAGCGTCTCGCCGGCCGCGAGCCGGCCGGCCAGCAGCCCGCCGTAGGGGATGACGTGGCAGCCGACCGCGGACCAGCGCGCCGGGTCGTCGGCAGCCGCGGCGGGCAGCGGGTAGACGTTCTCCGTGGGGACCCGCATGAGCTGGGCGAACGACCCGTCGTGCAGGTGTCGGGCCAGCCGGGCGCCGCCCTCGCCGCGGGAGCTCCAGCCCTGGAGGGTGATGTCGGGGGTGAGGGCGTCGTCCCGCGAGCGGACCGTGCAGTCGCACCACACGAGGTCGCCGGGCCGCAGGCGGGTGGCGTCCGGGCCGACCCGGACGACCCGCCCGATGCCGCCGATGCCGGGCACGACGGGCGGGACCAGCGGGTACTTCCGCGCACCGCTGAAGACCTCGGCCGCGTACGGCGCCACGCAGGTGGCGAGCACCTCGACCAGCACCTCGCCGCCGCCGGCCACCGGGTCGGGTTCCTCCCGCACCGCCAGCGGGCTGCCGAACCGGGTCAGAACTGCTGCGTACACGTGGGGCCTCCGTGATCGTTCCGGGCTTGTCGCGATCGACCGTAGGAGTCCGGCCGCCCTGCGGGAAGCGACGATCCGGCATCCGTGGTATGCGTAGGCCGCATGGACATCTCCAGCACCGGCCTGCGGGTCCTGCGGCAGATCGCCGAGTCCGGCAGCTTCACCGCGGCCGCCGACCGGCTCGGCTACACCCAGTCGGCGGTCTCGCGCCAGGCCGCCGCCCTCGAACGCAGCGCGGGCGCGGTCCTGTTCGAGCGGCGCCCCGACGGGGTCCGGCTGACGGCCGCGGGCCTGACGCTGCTGCGCCACGCCCGTACGATCCTGGACACGCTGGCGGCGGCCGAACACGATCTCACCGGCACCGCCCCGCGCACCGAACGGGTGCGGCTCGGGCTGTTCCTGAGCGCGGGCGCCGCCCTCCTGCCGCCCTCGCTCGCGCGCCTGGCGGCGAGCGACCCGCACGTCACCGTGACGACCACCGAGGGCACCACGCCCACCCTGGTCCGGGCGCTGCGCGCGGGTTCGATCGACCTCGCGGTGCTCAGCTCCCGCCCGCCGCACCGGCCCGTGGACGGCGAGTCGCCGCGCCTGTCGGTGGAGACCGTCGCGGACACCGAACTGGTGGTGGCGGTGGCGTCGACCGGGGAGTTCGCCGGGCGCGACGCGGTGCACGTCGACGAACTGGTCGGCGCGCCGTGGATCGCCACCCCGTCGTCCGGGTCCGAGCCGCTGCTCGGGGTCTGGCCCGGTCTGCCCGGACGGCCGCGGATCGTGCACAGCGCGCGTGACTGGCTCACCAAGCTGCTGCTGGTCGCGGGCGGCTTCGGGGTGACGACGGTGCCCGCGGGGCTGTCCGGGGTGCTGCCGCCGAAGGTGAGCCTGGTGCGGGTGGAAGGCGCGCCGCCCGAGATCCGGCGGATTCTCGTGGCGCGCCTGCCCGGGCGGCGGTCGCCCGCGCTCGCGGCCGTCACCCGGGCGCTGACGGCGGGCGCCTGACCGGCGCGCCCGCCGCCGTACGGCCGCAGGATTCCCGGGGGTTCGGGGCCTCAGGTGTCAGGCTCGCAGCGGGCCAGGCCCTCAGGGGTGGTCCGGCGCTCAGGGGTTCCAGAAGATGGTGGCGGCCGCCTGGTCGAAGCGGCCTGCGGCGAGGTCCGGCAGGCGGATCGGCCAGTGCACGGTGAGGCCCTCGCGGCCCTCCAGCCCCGGGTGCCAGTCGGCGAGGAGCACCCAGTCCCTGGGGTTCTGCCCGTCGGGCGACTCGCGGTGGAAGCCCTCGCCGCCGTACTCGTCCGAGGGGTATCCGCCGAGCTGGAGCGGACCGCCGCCGGGGATGCGCCACCCCACCTCGTCCCACACCTCGCTCATCTGCTCGGCGCGGGGGTGGTCGCGCACCAGCGCGGTCCAGAAGTGGTCGGGGACGTCCGGGTCGCTGTACGACGGCAGGAGGACGTCCCGGCTCAGTCGCATCTCGCCCTGCGGGTACTGCTCCAGCAGCCGCAGCACCTGCTCCTGCGTCTTCGCGTCGTCGCTGAAGTCCGTGGCCCCGTCGCGCACTTCGCGTTCCTCGACGGCGGTGCCGGGCGGCAGGTACAGCGCCTCGCCCCCGCCTCCCCTGCCGTACGGGTCGTCGGCGTGCGCGAACAGCAGCAGGTGGCCGCCGGCGGGGAGTTGGAGGTCGGTCGCGTCGGCGGGGAGCGCCGCGAGGTCGATGGTGGCGATCAACGGGTAGTAGGGGTCGGGGAGTTCGGGCGGCAGCAGGAGCGGGCCGCCGAAGTGCCCCACGACCGGGCCGTCCCCGTCCGTCGACAGCGACGCGCAGGGGCGGGCGGCCGCGGCCGTCCACCGCTCCACCTCGGCGAGGGGTATGCCCTGTTCCACCGCCTCGTCGCGGAACGGGGCCAGCCGGTCGAGCAACTCTTTGTCCATACCAGGACCTTAGCCAGTCGGTCGGACAGCGCCGCCCCGCGCCCGGGCCCGGGGCGGCGGCCGTTCAGACCGTGACGACGACCTTCTTCCCGCCGTGCCGGCCCTCCTCGACATGGCGGTGGGCCTCGGCGACGTCGTCGAGGGCGAACACCTCGCCGATGGCGGGCTGGAACGCGCCGTGGCTGAGGCCCGCGCTGAGGAAGGCGGCCATGCGCCGCACCACGACGGGGTCGAAGAGGAGGTCGAAGCCGCGGTAGCTGAAGGACGTGAGCGAGGGGCCCGCCGGGAAGGGGGTCGGCCGGGGGTCCAGGAAGCCCGCGGCGACCAGGGTCGCGCCCGGGCGGACCGCCTGCACGAGGTCCTGCTGGCCCGGGCCCCGCACCAGGTCGAGGACGAGGTCGGCGCCGGCCCCGCCGGTGTGGCGGCGGACGGCCTCGGCGACGTCCTCGCGGTCGGTGGCGATGACCGCTTCGGCGCCGGCGGCGAGCAGGTCGTCCGTGCGTGCGGTGTGCCGGGTGACGGCCAGGGGCACCGCGCCGAGGTAGCGGGCGATCTGCATCGCCGCCCGGCCGACGGCGCCGGACGCGGCGGTGATCAGGAGGTGGTCGCCGGGCCGGATCTTCGCCCGCTCCACGAGCGCGCCGTAGGCGGTGGAGTACGCGACCCAGACCGCCGCCGCCTGCGTGGTCCCGAGCCCGGCCGGGCGGGGGATGACCCGGCCGGCCGGGACGGTGGTGTACTCGGCGTAGCTGCCGCGGACGACCGCGTCCGGAACGGCCGTGAGCAGGACCGGGTCGCCGACCGCCAGTCCGGTGGTGTCCGGGCCCAGCGCGTCCACGACGCCGGTCCCCTCGACGCCCAGGCGCGCGTGCGGCAGGGGGACGGGCGCCGGCGAGGCGCCGGCACGCATCATCAGATCCAGCGGGTTGACCGCGAACGCCTCGATTCTGACCCGTACCTCGCCGGCGGCCGGCTCGGGCACCGGCTCCTCGACGATCCGCATGACCTCCGGCCCGCCGAACGCGTCGAACACGACGACTCGTGGCATGGTGACTCCTCCGCATCTCGCTGTGCTGATCACTGCTGCCGATCGCTGCTGCTGAGCGCTGCTGCTGATCTCTGTGCACGACGTTACGGAGCCGCCCGTTACCTCTTGGTACCTTCGATGGTATGCAGAACGCGGCCGGACCGGTCTTCCTCACGGACTGCCCCACGCGGCTGGCGGTCGAGATCCTCTCCGACAAGTGGGCGGTGCTCGTGCTGTACGCGCTCGGCCGCCGCCCCCGCCGGCACGGCGAGATCGTCGACGCCATCGGCGGTGTCTCGCGCAAGGTCCTCACCCACACGCTGCGCCGGCTCCAGCAGTACGGCCTGGTCGAGCACCGCACCGAGGCGCGGCAGGCCGAATACCGGCTCACCGACCTCGGCCGGACCCTCGTCGAACCCATCGAGGTGCTCAACGACTGGGCGAAGCAGTACGGCGGGGCCGTCGCCGACTTCCAGGAGGCGGCGCAGGCCCGGCCGCACACCGACGGCCGTCCCCCGAACGGCCGCACCGGTCAGGTGAGGGCGGGGTAGAGCCGGCGGGCGGTACTGGAGAGGATGGCGGCGCGGTCGGCCTCGGGGAGCACCGACAGCGCCGCGTGCGCCAGGCGGAGGAGCTCGGGCAGCGGCTGCTCGGCCGCAGGGAAGTTGGACCCCCATGCGATGCGGTCGGAGCCGAACGCGTCGAGCAGCGGCACCAGGAACCGGCCGGCGTCGGCGGTCTCGAGCGGCACGGTGTTGCGCATGGTGAGCTTCAGGAACACCTGCGGGTACTTCGCCAACGGCTCGATCTCGCCGAACGCGGCCTCCTCCCGGCCGGGGGCGATGGCGGGGTAGGCCATGTGGTCCAGCACCACCGTCACCCCCGGGAAGCGCTCGAGGACGTCGACGAGCTGCGGTATCCCCGCGATCCGCATCTGCACGCAGACCGGCAGCCCCGCCTCCTGCACAGCCGACCAGAACGGATGGGTGCTCTCGTCGCTCAGCCAGCCTGCCTGGCCGGGCATCGTGCTGCCCGTGGTGAACAGCCGGATGCCGGCGAACCGCGGAGTGCGCGCGGCGGTCCGGACCGTTCCGGCCGCGTCGGGCGCGAGCGGGTCCACGCAGCCGACGGCCACGAAACGGTCGGGGTGGCGCGCGGAGCTGTCGAGCACGTACCGGTTGTCATACCCGTAGGCGGTCGACGCCTGGACCACGGCGGCCTTGGCGATGCCGGCCTCGTCCATGGCGGCCAGCAGCTGCTCGGCGGTGACCGGCCGGCCGGCGGCCCAGCCGGAGACCTTGCCTCCCACCGGGGCGAGCGGATAGGCGGCGGGGTCGTCGGACAGGATGTGCGGGTGGATGTCGATGATCTCGGGTGGCTGGGTCATGCGGATCTCCGGTCTCGGTTCGGACAGCGGACGACGGACGGCAGACAGCTGGCGGGGGGCGGGCGGCGGGCGGCGGGCATCAGGCTTCAGGCGCCGAAGGGGCGTCAGGCCGTCGGATAGTCGCCGGGCGCGAAGATCTCCTCGACCGACACCGCCGTGTCGAGCAGGTGCTGCTCGCCGGCGTAGCGGATGAGCGCTTCGAGGGACCGCGCGTTCGGCTCGATGCCGTACGGGATCGGGTCCTCGTCCTCCGGTATGGCCGCGCCCGCGGCGAGCCCGGCGACCAGTTCGGCGCGCCCCGCGCCGGCGTCCCGCTTCGCGGCGGCGAAGGCCGCGTACAGGTCGGTGGCGAGCCGGGGGTATTCGCGCGCGAGCTCCTCGCGCAGCACGATCACGCCGTGGATCGGGTAGATGCCGGTGCGGCGGTACCAGTCCCGCTCCAGCGGTTCGGGCGTGCCGAACAGCGAGTACGGCGGCTCGGCGGCCGGCTGCGGCGCGGCGTTCCCGTCCGTCCAGCCCTCCCTGGGCGCGCCCTTGCGGCCGACCCCGGCGTTGCCGGTCAGCGCGGCGTCGATCCGGCCCTGGTCGAGCAGGTCCACCAGGCTCTCGCCGGGCGCCACGGCTGACACGTTCGGCGGGGCGACGTAGCTCGCGACGTGCTCCTCGTCGTCGGTGACCCAGCGGACCGACGCCGGATCGACGCCGAAATCGTCGGACAGCAGGCCCCGCACCCACACACCGGTGGTCACCGAGTAGGCGCGGACACCGACCGTGCGGCCGACGAGGTCGCCGGGCACGCGGATGCCCGAGGTGGCGTGGCAGCGGATGTGGCCGTGGTGGAAAAGGCGCTTGGTGAAGACCGGTACGGCGATGACCGGTACCCCCGCCGCACGCGCCATCAGATACGTGGTCGGCGCCAACTCGCAGATGTCGTAGGCGAGTTCCCGGACCATCTCACGATAGGCCCGGATGATCGGCTTCGTCGGGACGAACTGGAGCGGGCCGCCGGGCAGCTCGACGCGGCCCTCGGCGAGCGCCCGGGTGTGCGGATAGACGGTGAACGTCGACTTCAGCGAGGACACGGTTCTCAACTCCCTGTCACGGACCTGGCACAGCAATCGCGAGACAGATTGTCAGACAATGAATCTCGCATCGTCAAGCAATTTGACACGATGGACGCATGTGATGCCCTGCGCCTAGCGGCCGATTTGCCAGCTTATAAGGCGTTTTGCACCGTCCTCCAACCGCCCTTGGTGAAGTTAACCTCGTCGTAACGCTTGACAATCAACAACAGACCGTCTGACGATCTCGTCCATGGCCTCTGTGATGGAACCCACATCCCGCACTCCTGAGGCGGCACCGCCACGCAGCCGACGCGCTCTCGTGCGGTTCACTCCGGAGCGCATCGCGCTCACGCTGTTCACCCTGGCCGTGGTCGTACTGATCGCGGCACCGCTGGTGGAAGTCGTCATCCGCTCGCTCGAGAAGCAGACCGGTCTGACCAGCCACGTGTGGTCCGGTGCGAACTACCAGCAACTCAAGGCGTCGGAGATCCTGAGCTCCGCCCGCAACAGTGTGGTCATCGCCCTCGGGTCGATGGTGCTGGCCACCGTCATCGGCGTCGGACTGTCGTGGCTGGTCACCCGGACCGACCTGCCGCTGCGGCGGGCGTTCGAGATCCTCAACCTGATCCCGTTCTTCCTGTCGCCGCTGATCGGCTCGATCGCCTGGACGTACCTGGCCGACCCGAGGACCGGGTTCATCAACCGGCTGGCGCGCAGCGCGGGGATCAGCCACGGCGCGATCTTCAACGTCTACTCGACGTTCGGCATCATCGTCGTTCTCGGCCTGTTCCTGGTGCCGTTCGTCATCCTGCTCACCGGCGCCGCCTTCCGGCAGATGGACTCCTCGCTGGAGCACGCGGCAGCCGCCTGCGGCGCCTCCGGTTGGCGGACGGCGCTCCGCGTGACGCTGCCGCTGGCCGGCCCGGCGATCACGGCGGCGGCGATCCTGACGTTCGTCATGGCGATCGAGGACCTGTCGGTGCCGCTCGTGCTGGGGTACGGCAACGGCATCCAGACGCTGTCCACCCGCATCTACGACGCGGTCCAGACGTTCCCGCCGAACTACAACTTCGGCGCCGCCCTCGGCTGCGTGATGATGCTGATCACCGCGGTGTGCCTGTACTTCCAGCGCCGGGCGATGCGGGACCGCGGCTATGTCACGGTCACCGGCAAGGGCTCGCGGGCCGAACCGCTGCGGCTGGGGAAGCTCCGGTGGTGGGCCTTCGCGGCCGAACTGCTCTACCTGCTGTTCGCCGCGCTGCTGCCGATCGGCATCCTCACGCTGATCGCGTTCTCCAAGCGCTGGACCGGCAGGATCGACTTCGACGACCTGACCCTGGACAACTTCCACGCGCTCTTCGGGAAGGGGTCGATCGTCAAGACCGCCTTCCTCAACAGCCTGGAACTGTCCGCGCTGTGCGCCTGCGTGGTCGTCGCGCTCAGCGTCGTACTGGTCTACGCGATCGAACGGGCCAGGATCACCGGGCGCCGGCTGTTCGAGGTCTGCCTGACGGTCCCCGTCGCGGTGCCGGGCCTGGTGCTGGGTGTCGGCCTGCTCACCCTGCTGCTGAAGACCTCGCTGTTCGGCACGCTGTGGATCATCGGCGTCGCCTACATCGTGCGGTTCCTGCCGTTCGCCCAGCGCTCGGTGTCCGCGGCGTTCCTGTCGGTGCACACCGAACTGGAGGAGGCCGCCCGCACCAGCGGGGCGTCCCTGACCCGCTACGTCTTCCGCGTACTGCTGCCCCTGGTCCGCCCCGGACTGGTGGCCGGGTGGCTGCTGGTGTTCCTCACCTTCATGCGGGAGCTGCCGATGTCGGCGCTGCTCCAGACGACCGGGACCCAGACGCTCTCGGTGGCCCTGCTCAACAGCCGGTCGTTCGACTCCCCCGGCGTGACGGCCGCGTTCACCCTGCTGCAGGCGGCCGTCCTGCTGGTGGCCGCGGCGGTCTTCTGGACGATCACCACGCGCCGCGACGGCGCCTCCTCCGACATGGCGGCCGGACTCTGATGGGTAGGAAGACCATGAAGACAACCACCGACGGGCGGACCGCGCCCATGCCGGCCCGCACGGCCCCGCTGCCGGAGCGCACCGGACACCTGGAGGTCACCGGGCTCACCCGGGACTTCGGCTCCGGCGGGGTGCGCGACGCCTCGTTCTCCGTCGAGCGCGGGCAGCTGATCACCCTGCTCGGGCCGTCGGGCTGCGGCAAGACGACCACGCTGCGCTGCCTGGCCGGCATCGAGGTCCCCGACGCCGGCCGGGTCAGGCTCGGCGACACGACGATGACCTCGACGGCCGAGCGGATACACCTGCGGCCGGCCAAGCGCGACATCGGCATGGTCTTCCAGTCCTACGCGCTGTGGCCGCACATGACCGTCTTCGAGAACGTCGCCTTCCCGTTGCGCACCCGCGGCGAGCGCACCACCGCCATCCGCCCCCGGGTCGAGGAGATGCTCGACCTGGTCGGCCTCGAGGGCATGGGCGGGCGCCGGCCCAGCCAGCTCAGCGGCGGCCAGCAGCAGCGTGTGGCCCTGGCCCGCTCCCTGGTCTACCGGCCCGGCCTGCTGCTGCTGGACGAACCGCTCAGCAACCTCGACGCGGCGCGCCGGGACGCGGTCCGCCGCGACATCGGCCGCCTGCAGCGGGAACTGTCCATCACCGCCGTCTACGTCACCCACGACCAGGACGAGGCGATGACCCTTTCCGACCGCATCGTGGTGATGCGCGACGGCAGGATCGTCCAGAACGGGACGCCGGCCGAACTGCTCGCCGCGCCCCAGTCCCTGTTCGTCGCCGGTCTGCTCGGCCAGATCAACATCCTCGAGGGTGTCCTGGCCGCCGAGCACACCCGAACCGGCCCGAACGGCACCGAACGCGTCGGCGGGGTGGACATCGCCCTGCCCGACGGCACGACCCGGCTGACCGCCCGCATCGTCGGCGAGGCCGAGGTCGGCACGAAGGTCTCGATCGTGTGGCGCCCCGGCGACATCGCGATCGAGCGCGCGGACGACCCGTCGGACCCGGGCCGGGAGAACGCGCTGCCCGGCACCGTCACCGCGGTCCGCGTCGGCAGCTCGGTCACCGAGTACGACATCGACACCGGGATCACGACCTTGCGGGCCATCGGCCTGGGACGCGCTGCCGCGTCCCTCGGCTCCCGTGTCCGCGTGTCCTGTCCGGTGGACAGGTCCATATCCCTCAACCACTGAAGTCTGGAGACCCCTTCATGACCCTCGACAGCACGATCGTGCGATCCGCGAGCACCTTCGGCCCCATGCAGACCGACTGGGAGACCCGCATCGACATGGAGCGGCTGCGCACCGAGCGGCTGGCCAGGACCCGCGCGGCCATGGCGGCCGCCGACGTCGACTTCCTGATCGAACTGCGCGCCGAGAACGCCCGGTACAGCACCGGCATCAAGCGGCTGTACTGGCCGACCATCCAGCTGGGCGGCGGGCCGCTGGCCGTCCTGGCCGCCGAGGGCGACTCGGCGATCTGGATCATCGACCCGGACTACGCCGCCAAGAACATCCCCTGGGTGCCGGACGACCGGTTCCACACGCCGTACCAGATGGACCTGACGCAGGACGTCAACTCCTTCGTCGACGACCTGTACCACTACTTCGGCTCGAAGATCGAGAAGGCCCGCATCGCGGTGGACATCTGGTCCCCGTCGATGTTCGACGTGCTCACCAAGCGGCTGCCCAACGCCACCTTCGTCAACGGGCAGGAGCTGATGATCGGCGCCCGCCAGATCAAGACCGCGGACGAGATCAAGGCCCTGAAGATCGCCTACGCCATCTCCGAGGCCGGCATGCAGGCCGCGGTCGACATCCTCAAGCCGGGCGTGCGCGAGTGCGAACTGGTCGGCGAGTGCTTCCGCGCCATGTGGGACCTGGGCACCGAGACCACGCAGTGCTCGGAGGTCGTCAACTCCGGCCCGGGCGCGCACCCCTACCGCCGTTTCCACAGCGACCGGATCGTGCAGCACGGCGATCTGGTCAACATGGACTTCGGCGGCTGCTTCTCCGGTTACTTCGGCGACTTCTGCCGCGCGTTCGTCTGCGGCGACCGGCCCACCCCGGCACAGGTGGACCTGCTCAAGCGGGCCCACGAGTTGCAGTACGAGCAGCTCAACGCGCTCGGCCCCGGCGTCAGCCCGGCCGACATCTGCGCCAAGCTCGGCCGCAGGACCCTCGGCCACGGGATCGGCATCTCCGCCTTCGAGGGCCCCCACCTGCGCGCCCAGGACGACTACGAGCTCAAGCCCGGCATGACCTTCTCCGTCACCAGCCCGCCCATCGGCGAGGAGGGTGTCGGCGGCGTCCACCTGGAGGACGAGATCGTCATCACCGAGACCGGCATCGACCTGTACTCGACCTACCCGTACACGCTGGGCTGACCTTGTCCGGCAACCGTACGCCGGCCGCCGGCTGGCTCGTCGTGGGCGTGGGCCGCCATGTGGACCGCTTCGGTCTGCCGGCGCTCGCCCGCGCCCGGGGGTCCGCGGCGGTCGCCCTGTGCGGCACCGACCCTGTCCGCACCGCCGACCTGGCGGAGCGGTACGGGGTCGGCCGGCGGGGCTCGGCGGTCGAGGACCTGCTCGGGGACCCCGGTGTCACCCACGTGTACGTCTGCTCGCGCAACGAGCAGCACGAGCGGCACGTCACGCTGGCGGCCGCGGCCGGCAAGCACGTCCTGTGCGAGAAGCCGCTCGCGCAGGACCCGGCCGCCGCCCACCGCGCGATCGCGGCCTGCGCCGGGTACGGCGTCGTCCTCGGCACCGGGTTCCATCTGCGGCACAACGCCGCCCACCGCGAGGCGCGGCGGCTGCTGGCCGAGGGCGCGATCGGCCGGCCGCTGTGGGTGGACGTCACCTACCTCCACCAGCTCGGGCACGGCGACTCCCCGGTGCGGCTGGCCGGTTCACGCCAGGTCACCACCGCCAGCAAGGGGGCGATGGCGGGGACGGGGGCACACGCCGTCGACCTCGCCCAGTGGCTGGCCGGCGACCGTATCGTCCGGCTGTCGGCAACGATCGCCGAACTCGACCCGACACCGGCCGGACCCCAGCGGGTGGTCCAGGTCAGCGCGACCACCCGCGGCGGGGTGCTGGTCACCTTCGCCGCGGGACGCGCCACCCACCCGGCCAACGGGCTGACCGTGGTCGGCGAGGCCGGGCGGCTGACGGTGTCGGACTCGATCGGGAACACCGGCGGCGGCACCCTGTCGCTCCGGTCGGCGCGGGGCAGCTCGGACACCGTCTTCCCCCCGCACGACGTCTACGCGGCCCAGTTCGAGGCGTTCACCGCCGCCACGGCCGGCGCCGCCGACGCGGGTCCGTTCGGCGCGTCCGGCGACGACGGCCTGTCGGCGCTGCGCGTCGCCGAGACCGTCGACCGGGCCCTATCCGAACCATCAGCTCCGCAGGCCGTCGATCCGCAGGCCGTCGATCCGCCGGCCCGCCTGACACGAGGAACGTCGTGACCGTTGTGAACACCGTCATCACCAAGAAACTGGGCTACCTCGCCACCACCGAGCGGATGCTCGCCGGGCTCGGTCCCGTCGTCTACTGCCCGGACCAGCAGCCGGAGACGGTGCGCCGGCACCTCGCCGACGCGCGAATCGTCGTGGCCACCAAGGGCGTCACGATCGACGACTCCGTCCTGGACGGAGCACCGCACGTGCGGCTGATCGCCGCGCCCACCGCGGGCTTCGACTGGATCGACGTCGAGGCGGCGACCCGCCGCGGAATCCCGGTCGTCGCCAACACCGGCGCCGCGGCCGACGCGGTCGCCGAGTTCGCGCTCGGCGCCGTCCTGGCGCTGACCCGCCGGATCGTGGCGGCTGACCGCGACCTGCACGGCGGCACCGACTGGGGCCTGGTGCGCGACCGCTACTCCCGGGCCGACCAGCAGATCGGCTCCGACCTGACCAGCAGCACGGTGGCGATCGTCGGCCTGGGCCACATCGGGCTCAAGACCGCCGAGAAGCTGGCCGTGCTGCGTCCGCAGTCCGTCATCGGGTACGACCCGTTCGTCTCGGCCGAGCGGGCCCGCCAGGCCGGTGTCGAGGTGGTCGGCGACCTGGACGAACTGGCCGCGCGGGCCGACATCGTGCTGCTGCACGTACCGCTGACGCCGCAGACCACCGGGCTGGTGGACGCCGCCTTCCTGGCGAAGCTGAGGCCGTCCGCCCTGCTGGTCAACCCCTCGCGCGGTGAGGTGGTCGACGAGCCCGCGCTGGTCGCCGCGCTGCGCGAGGGCCGCCTGCGGGGCGCCGCACTCGACGTGTTCGCGCAGGAGCCGCTGCCCGCGGACTCGCCGCTGCGCGAGCTGGACAACGTCGTGCTCACCCCGCACATCGGCGGTGTCACGGCCCAGTCGGACGAGACCCGGGCCCGGGAGATCGCCGAACGCGTCCTGGCCTGCGTCGCCGGCACGGCCCCGGTGGGCCTGGTGAACCCCGAGGTCTGGGACACCCGGCTCGCCGTCACCACTGACTGACCCGGAAGGAACGAACTACTCATGATCTTCTGCTTCTACGACAAGGGCACCCTCGGCGTGGTGCGCGACGGCCGGGTGGCCCCGGTCCCCACCGACGTGGTGCCGGCCGCGGCCACCCCGCAGCAGCGCCTCGTGGCCCTCATCGAGGGCTACGAGGCGGCCAAGCCCGGGCTGGAGACGGCCGCCGCGCACGCCGCCTCCCACGGCACGCCGCTGCCGCAGGTCGCTCTGGAGGCGCCGGTGCCCGCACCCACGCAGCTGCTGTGCGCGGTGAAGAACTACACCGACGACCGGCAGGCCGTCGAGGCCGACTTCTTCCTGAAGTCGGTGCTGTCGATCGTGCCGACCGGCAGCACCGTCAGCCTGCCGCCGGCCACGGCGCGCGTCTTCCACCACGAGCCCGAGCTCGCCGCCGTCATCGGCGTGGGCGGCACCGACATCCCGGCAGCCGACGCCATGCCGCACGTCTTCGGCTACACCGGCTTCCTCGACCTGTCCGCGCGCGACCTCGGCACCACCTACTACATGAAGAAGTCGCCGCGCGGCTTCGGCCCGATGGGCCCGGTGCTGGTGACCGCCGACGAGTTCGCCGACCCGCACGACCTCACCGTCGAGCTGTCGGTCAACGGCAAGTTGCGGCAGCGCTACTCCACCGGCCAGATGGCCAACCGGATCGACCGGCTGATCGAGGTGGCCTCGTCCGTCAGCGGACTGGTGCCCGGCGACGTGATCGCCACCGGGACGTACCACATCGGCATGGGCCCGATCCAGGACGGCGACCACGTCAGCATGACGATCCAGGGCATCGGTGAGCTGACCGTCGACGTCGTCGACCCGAGCGGGCGCGAGTGGGACGTCAGCGGGCTCAAGGTCGTCACCGACTCCGCGCCGGCCGGGGCGGCGAAGTGACCGTCTCTGCCGTCTTCGGCTCGAAGTCCGCGCTCGCCGCCCTGCGGGCGCACCGGTGGGCGTCGACCACCGACACCTTCGAGTTCGCCGACATCGCGCCGGTGCACCGTGCGTTCCCCGGCGTGGTCCAGGGGGCGTACGACGTGGCCGAACTCGCCCTGGTCACCTTCCTGCAGGCACTGGACAACGGCCGGCCGGTGACGCTGCTGCCGGTCACCCTGCTCGGGCGCTTCCAGCACCACTGCCTGGTCACCGCCCGGGAACCCGGCAACATCGCGGTCGACTCGCTGGCCGGCAAACGGATCGGCGTGCGGGCCTGGACCCAGACCACCGGGGTGTGGGTGCGCGGCTTCCTGCGCGACGACCACGGCGTGGACGTCGGCGACGTCGAGTGGGTCGTCTACGAGGGCGGGCACGTGGACGGGTTCGCCGACCCGCCCTACGCCACCCGCTCCACCAGCGGCAACACCCTGCCGGTCGACTTTCTCGCCGGCGCGGTGGACGCGGCGATCCTCGGCAACGAACTGCCCGACGACCCGCGGGCCAGGACGCTGCTGCCCGACCCGGCCCGCGCCGCCGCCGCGTGGTACGGCAGGTCCGGCGCGATCCCGGTCAACCACGTGGTCGTGGCGAGTGACGACTTCGCTCGGACAGGCGCCGGGTTGCTCACCGAGATGTGCCAGGTGCTCGCCGCGAGCGTGCCGCACCCACCGGCGGTCAGCTCCTCGCCGGACTTCCATCCGCACGGGTTCGACGCGCTCCAGCCGTCGCTGGACCTGGCCGGCCGCTACGCCTACGAGCAGGGCATCATCTCCCGGCCGATCAGCGCCGCCGAAGTGCGGGCCAGGACCGAGGAACTGACCGGCGTCGACTTCGGCCGGCTCGCCGCCCCCGCCCGCCGCGCCGGCTGAGCACCGCGTGGTGAACCGGCCGCCGCCCGCGGCCGGTTCACCCCCGAGCACCACGAGGAGAAGCACCCGGACCGAGGTACGTGCCCGGGACCGGCAAGGACATCGGCGTCCTGCTGCAAGGCGCCGGAACCCGGGTGGACCTGCGAACCCCCCACACGACAGTCGCCCGCCACGTCATGACATGGCCGAAGGAGCCCTTGGTATGAACGCAACAGTGGTAGCACCCAGACGTCGCTTCCGTGTCCGCGCCCTGGTCGCGGCAGGTTGCGCCACAGCGCTGGCCGCACTGGCGGCGTGCAGTTCCAACAGCAGCGGCGGCGCGGGGGGTGGCGGCGCCTCGGTGGACATCTCCACCGTCAAGGCCCCGATCCTCACCGGCCTCAGCGGGGCCGAGCGGACCCGGGTGGCCACCCTGATCGCCCAGGCCAGGAGCGAGAAGTCGTTCACCTGGGTCGACTCGGTGGTCGCCCCGGCCACCGCGTCCGCGATGATCAGCGAGTTCCAGAAGCAGTACGGCCTCACCTTCAAGCCGACGTTCGAGCGGCTGACCTCGGGCGACCTGTCGACCCGCATCCAGCAGGAGGTCACCGCCCAGAACTTCAAGACCGACTTCTTCGGTGTCGCCTCGCCCCGGCTGTTCTCCACCCTGAAGCAGGCCGGAGCGCTGCTGGAGTACCGGTCGCCGGAGTCGTCGCACTACACGTACGCGTCGAAGTACGTCAGCCAGCAACCCGGGTACTGGATCGCGCCGGTGGCCTACTCCTTCGGCGTGATCGTGAACCCGGCGCTCTACAAGACCCCGATCACGAGCTGGAAGCAGCTGTCCGACCCCGCCCTCAAGGGCAAGTGGGACGTCGCCAACGTCAGTGCGAACGAAGGGTCGTTGTACTGGTACTACGGCCTGAAGCAGGTGCTGCCGCAGTCCACGTTCGCCAGTTGGGCGGCCAACAGCCCCACCACCTCCTCGGGCAGCTCCGCGCAGGAGGCGCAGAAGGTCGCCGAGAAGCAGGTCGACGCGACCGTCACCAGCGGTTTCCGGGCCTCGCAGATCGCGGCCCAGACGAAGGTCCCGCTCAAGGTCTACTACCCGAGCGAAGGCACGGTCCTGAACGGGCAGAGCTACGCGATCCCTTCGGGCGCGCCCGACCAGGCCATCGCGAAGCTCTTCGACGACTTCCTGCTGAGCAGGGCGGGCGAGCAGATCTACGTCGACAAGGAGGGGATAGCCTCCTTCTACCAGGGGGTGACCGCCCCGGCGGCCGACCTGCAGTACCAGCCGTCCATCGCGTCGATGAAGATCCTTCCGGTCAACACGGACAAGATCAGCACGAGCCAGCTGGACGACGCCAGGAACAGCTGGAAGAGCATCTTCTCCCGGTAGCGGGCCGCCTGATTCCATGACTACCGCACGCCGGTACGACGACCTGATTGAGGAGGGGTTCACGTTGACCTCGGAAGCCGGAGAGGACCGCTCGGAGTCCGGGAGGCTGCTGCGGGCACGCCGGGAACTCGCCCTGGCGATCCGCCGGGGCGAGTACCAGCCCAACCAGCGGCTGCCGGAGACCGAGCTCGCCGCCACCCTCGGCATCTCCCGGCCCACTCTGCGCTCGGTGTTCGTGGCGCTCGAGCAGGAGAACTACATCTCGCTCGAACGCAACCGGGGTGCCCGGGTGCGGCAGTTCTCACCGGTGGAGGCGATCGAGATCCTGCACACCCGCGAGATCCTCGAGTCCGCCGCCGCGGGGCTGGCCGCCGCGAGGATCACGCCCGAGGAGTGCGAACGGCTCGAAGCCCTCCTGGAGAAAATGGTCCCCGCCGCCGTGGAGCACGACTCGCCGGCCTACTCGTCGGCGAACCGCGAGTTCCACGGCTTGGTGATCAACGCGTCCCGGCAGCCGACACTGATCCGGTTCATCCGCTCGACGCCCTACCCGCTGGTGATGAGCCAGTACCGCGACCCGAAGACGCCCCACCCGCGGACCGAGTCGCTGCGCGAGCACAAGGCGATCCTCGCGGCACTGTGGACCGGCGACTCAGCGGCCACGGAGGCGGCGATGCGGTTCCACCTCGCCGCCACGCGCCGGGCGCTCATGCTCGGTTCGACCGAGGCGGGCGGCGCGAGGGAGGGGTCGTGACCGGCCACGGCGTCGAGGGCAGGGCCGTCGTCGTGACCGGGTCGGGCCGCGGGCTCGGACTCAGCTACGCCCGGCACCTGCTGGCCGGCGGGGCGCGGGTGGTCCTCAACGACCTCGACGCGGAGTACGTGCGCGCCATCGCCGGGGAACTCGACGCGGGCGACGCCGTCGCGTGGTGCGCGGGGTCGGTCGGCGATCCGCGCACCGCCGACGCCCTGGTGGAGACGTGCCTGCGGCGCTTCGGCCGCATCGACGGGCTGGTCAACAACGCCGGGGTGCGCCCGGAGGGACTGAGCTGGGAGGAGGACCCCGAGACCACCCGCCGGGCGGTCGAGGTGAACCTGCTGGGCACGCTCTACTGCGGGGCCGCAGCGCTGCGCGTGTTCCAGCGGCAAGGCAGCGGTTCGGTGGTCAACGTGTCCTCGCGGGCCCAGACCGGCGTCGAGCAGAGCGCCACCTATGCGGCGACGAAGGGCGCCGTCGCGTCACTGACCTACTCCTGGGCGCTGGACGCGCCGCCCGGGGTCCGGGTCAACGCAATCGCACCTCAGGCGCGGGGCACGGGGACCCGGCGGGCGGGCTGGGTCTCCCGGCCGGAGGAGCCGGACCCGGACGACATGGCGCCGCTGGTGACCTTCCTGCTCAGCGACGCCGCCCGCGGTGTCCAGGGCCAGGTCGTCCGCCTGATCGGCACGCCCGACGGTCTGGCCCTGGGGCTGGTCCACCACCCGCGCGGCGGGCGGCTGCTGGCCGACCCGCGCGGGTGGACCGTCGAGCGCATCGCCGCCGCGTTCGACGCCGAGTTGGGCCGCGAACAGGACCCGGTCGGCGCCCTTCCCCGCCCCGTGGCCTACCTGCGGCTGGACGAGGAGTTCCTCAGGGTGCACCAGTGAGTACGCCACCGCGGCGGCGCAGGCCCAGCCGCATACCGGCGGCCGGCCGTAGGAGCGGCACCGTCAGGGCGTCAGGAGGGAGCGGGCGGCGGCGTCCTCGCCGGCCTCCAGGAGGTTCGCGGCGGCGCCCACGATCAGCGGGTCCGGCTCCCCCACCACCGCGTCGTCACGGTCGGTGTACGGGAAGCGGGCCAGCACACTGCGCATCGCCTCGACCCGGGCGCGCTTCTTGTCGTTGCTCTTCACCACCGTCCAGGGCGCGTACGCGGTGTCCGTCTCGTGGAACATCGCGACCTTCGCCTCGGTGTACCGGTCCCACCGGTCGAGCGAGGCCAGGTCCATCGGGCTGAGTTTCCACTGCCGCACGGGGTCGACCTGGCGGATGGTGAACCGGGTGCGCTGCTCGTTGCGGGACACGGAGAACCAGAACTTCACCAGCTGGATGCCGTCGTCCACGAGCATCCGCTCGAACGCGGGCGCCTGGCGCATGAAGCGGTGGTACTCGTCGTCGGAGCAGAAGCCCATCACCCGCTCCACGCCCGCGCGGTTGTACCAGGAGCGGTCGAAGAGCACGATCTCTCCCGCGGTGGGCAGGTGGGCGACGTAGCGCTGGAAGTACCACTGACCGCTCTCGCGCTCGGTGGGCTTCTCCAGCGCGACCACGCGGGCGCCGCGCGGGTTGAGGTGCTCGATGAACCGCTTGATGGTGCCGCCCTTGCCGGCGGCGTCGCGGCCCTCAAAGACGATGACGAGGCGCTGCCCGGTCTCCTTCACCCAGCGCTGGAGCTTCAGCAGCTCGATCTGCTGGAGCCGCTTGTGGCGCTCGTACTCCGGCCGCTCCATCCGCCGGTCGTACGGGTAGTTCTCCCGCCAGGTGTCCACTGTGCTGCCGTCCGCGCGGACCAGCACAGGGTCGTCCTGGTCGGTGTAGTCGACGGTCATCCCCGCCAGCAGGTCGCCGGTCGCGGTGTCGGTGTGCTGCACGGTGTGCCACCCGTCCTTCCGTGCACGGCCGACGCGCCCCTGCACGGGGCGCGGCAGCGCCGTGGGTGTCTGTCGCTGGTGTGGTCCGCCGGACCGTCCGCCCGGGCGGGGCGCCGGGCCGGGTCCGGCACATCCCGTCTGCCCCGCCGTTCGTGCGGGAGACGCGGCCTAATGGAACTGCGGGATGATCAGGTAGAGGCCGTAGAGGACCGCGCAGGCGCACAGGACGAAGCAGGCGCTCGCGGCGACCGCCTGCGCGGTGCCGCCGCTCCCGCTCGCGCGCTGCTCGTCGCGGGCGGACAGCGCCCACACGCCGATCGCGAAGACCACCACGACGCCGACGGTGGTGCCGAGGCTGACCACGGCCACCTCCGCCAGCGAACCCCATTTCACGTCCATGCCGCCGCCCTCCAGCCGTCGTGACCGTCGTATCCGTCGATGCCCCCGCTGCCCCGGTCGCCGTTCACACGCTGGCCTTGGCGCTCGCCGCGGCCTGGACCGGGGGCCGGTGGCCGTCGTTGACGTTCTTCGCGTCGACCGGGTTGCGGCGGGACAGCAGCACGATCACCGCGGCCACCACGACCGCCGCCAGCGCGATCAGTACGGTGCCCAGCGTGCCGCCGTGCACCACCGCGCTCGCCGCGACCGCGCCGACGGCCGCGGCCGCCGGCAGCGTCACCAGCCAGGCCAGCGCCATCTGGCCCGCGGTGCCCCAGCGCACCTCGGCGAGCCTGCGGCCGACGCCCGCGCCGAGGATGCCGCCGGAGCAGACCTGCGTGGTGGACAGCGCGAAGCCGAGGTTGGCGGAGGTCAGGATGACCGCGGTCGACGCGGACTCCGCGGCGAAGCCCTGCGGCGACTCGATGTCCACCAGCCCCTTGCCCATGGTGCGGATGATCCGCCAGCCGCCGATGTAGGTGCCTGCCGCGATGGACAGGCCCGCGGTGAGGACCACCCACACCGGCGGGCCCGAGCCGGCGCCCAGGGCGCCGCAGGAGATCAGGGCGAGCGTGATGACGCCCATGGTCTTCTGCGCGTCATTGGTGCCGTGGGCGAGCGAGACCAGTGATGCCGAGGCGATCTGCCCGGTCCTGAACCCCTTGGACACGGTGTCGGACGAGGCGCGCCGGGTGATCCGGTAGGCGAGGTACGTCGCGCCCAGCGCCGCGAGCCCGGCCACGAAGGGTGAGGCGACCGCGGGGATCAGGATCTTCTCGACCACCTGGTCGAAGTTGACCCCGTGCCGCCCGGCGCCCACCCACACCGCGCCGATCAGCCCGCCGAACAGCGCGTGCGAGGAGCTGGAGGGCAGGCCCAGCAGCCATGTCACCAGGTTCCACACGATCGCCCCGACCAGCCCGGCGAAGATCATGCCCGGCGTGACGAGTTGGTCGTTGACGATGCCGCCGGAGATGGTTCGGGCCACCTCGGTCGACACGAACGCCCCGACGAGGTTGAGCACCCCGCTGATCGCGACCGCCACCTTCGGGCGCAGCGCGCCCGTCGCGATCGAGGTCGCCATGGCGTTCGCGGTGTCGTGAAAACCATTGGTGAAGTCGAACGCCAACGCGGTGACGATCACCATTGCCACAAGGAAGTTTATGTGGTCCACGTCACCAGGAGAGCATTACTTGGCGTACTCAGCGAGACATGGGCGTGAAGGTCCGGTACATGCGGGCGACGGGGTGTGACAGCGCTGTCGCGGGGCACTCGGCGGGCATCGGGTGCGTGTGCCGGCGGCCGGTGGGCGGGGCGCCGCGAGCGGGTCGCGTACGGCCCGGCCCCGGTAAGAGGGGGCCGGACCGCGCGGGTTGGGGGTCGCTCGGCGCCGGAGCCGCGGTCAGCCGACCTGGCTGCTGTCCTTGTGCGCGCCCCAGCCGTGCCAGCGCTCGACCTCGATCCAGGCGCTGACCCGGGCGCGGTCGCGGCGGGAGTACGGCTTGCCGGTGTACTGCCGGGCGAGCCGGTCGATGTCGGCGAGTCCCTCGTCGGGGACCAGCCCGGTGATCCGGCCGACCACGCTGACGTGCGTGTACCAGCCGTCCTTGTCCAGCACGGTGAGCGTGACGCGGGGGTCGTTGCGCAGGTGGTCCACCCGCTTGCGGCCCTCGTCCATGTTGATCAGCACCCGGCCGTCCTCCCAGAGGTACCAGGTCGCGGTGGACACCGGCTGGCCGTCCGGGCGCAGCGTGGTGATCACGGCGGGGTTCGCCTTTTCGAGCATGGCGACGGCGTCGGCGGGCAGCGGCGGCTTGGACATCTGCGTCCTCCAGGACGTGCGGTTGCGGCGTTCTTGATCTTCGCTATTCTGCAACGCCCGCCCCGCGCCAACCACCCGGCCACGCCCCTGGCGGTGTTCAGCGCTCGTAGCTGCCGGTCAGGCGGGCGCGGGCGAGCACGGCGGCGGTGATCCCGGACAGCAGGGCGCGGGGGCGGGCTTGTTGCGGGGGCGGCGCGCCGGGGCCGCTGCCCAGGGGTGCGGACAGCGCGAAGAGCTGGAAGACGTAGTGGTGCGGCCCGTGGCCCTTGATGGGGCCGGGGCCGCGGTAGCCGCGCCCGACGGTGCCGCGCAACGGCTGGACTCCGGTGGCCGGTTGGCGTGCGTTCAGGCCGCCGGGCGCCAGCTGTTCCACGGCAGGGTCCACCAACGCCACGCAGTGCACGGCGGGTTTGGCGAGGGGGACGTCGATGTCCTCGATGACGAGCAGGAGTTGTGCGGTGCCGGGCGGCGGCGCGGTCCACTCCAGCGGCGGGGACACGTTGGCGCCGCCGATCCGCTTCTCGCACTGCTCCAGCGGCAGCGGCCCGCCTTCGGTGAACGCGCTGCTGGTGAGCGTCAGCGTCTCGGGGCCGTCGAGGTGGGGCAGGTGCCACGCCAGGTGGGCGTCGCCCGCCCTGCGGTCGTGCAGGAGCCGGCCGAGCAGCGTCATCGCGCGCCCCCGATCGGGGCGGGGCGCCGGCCGGCCGGGAGCCGGGGGCACGGCGCCGGTGGGCGGCGGTGGGGCGTGGTCGGTGCCATGGCTGTCTCTCCTGTGCGGATCGGCCGGCTTCGGCGGCCGGCGTCAGATGGTGCGGGCGAGCCGTTCCAGCAGTGGCGCGGCCGCGGCGAGCCGTTCGAGTTCCGCGCCGGTGAAGACACCGCTGGTCAGGGCGTGCGTGAGGAGTTCGGTCCGGGCGTCGCGCTTGTCCGACAGCGCCCGGCGGCCGGTGTCGGTGACGGTCAGTACCGCGCGCCGGCCGTCCTGCGGGTCGGGGCGGCGGTCGACGAGCCCGCGGGCGCGCAGGGCGCCGATCGTCGTGCCCATCGCCTGCGCGCTGACCTGCGCCTGGCGGGCGAGCTCGGCGGAGGTGGTGGGGCCGGAGCGCTCCAGGTGGGACAGGGCGCTGCGCTCGGGCAGCGTCAGTGCACCGGGCGCGGGCAGGTGGCGGACGCGCCGCAGCAGCACGCTGACGCTCGAGAGCAGCAGCGCGGCGACCTCGTCGGGAGCCGGACCGTCGTCCATATGCTCAACCTAGCTTATCAAGTGCCTTGAGCACATACGGCGGCGGCCCCGCCTGGGCATGCGCCGCGCGCCCGGGCTTTATGCGGTGCTTGATGCGGTGCTTCATACGGGGCCTGTACGGGCATGAGCATGGCAACGATGTCCGCCCGGCACTCCACTCCCCCACTCCCCCCACGGAGGTCCGTATGAGGTGGCGCTCCGCCCTGTCCGCCCTGTTACTGCTCGTCGGCTGCGTCCTCGCGGCCGCCACCACGGCAGGCGCCCCCGCCGGCGCCGCCACGACCGCCGCGACGGCCGGGGCCGCCAGGCCCGCCGCTGTGGCGCCCGCCGTCACCGACCACACCGTCACCCTCGTGAACGACACCGGGCAGCGCGTCTGGGTCGGCAGCAATGTCAACGCCGACGGCTCCACCGCGCTGACCGGCCTGCCGGTGCTCGACGACGGGCAGTCCGCCACCGTCACCATCCCGGAGGACTCCGCCGCCGGGCACTGGCGCGGCAAGTTCTTCGCGCGCGAGGGGTGTTCGGGCACGGACGGCAGCACGTTCCACTGCGCGCTCGGCGACTGCGGTGCGTCGGTGGGCAGTTGCACCACCGGTGAACAGCCGGTCAGCCTCGCGGAGTTCAACTTCGACCCGTCCGACAGCCTCGCCCCCTGGTACAACGTCAGCTACGTCAACGCCTTCTCCGTACCGGTCACCATCGACCCCGACGGCGTCGCCCCGCCCCCGGACGGCGGTGCCTGCGCCCAGGAGGGCTGCCCGGACGACCTGCTGCCGTACTGCCCGTCGGCCGACCTGACCACCGACGCCGGGACCGGCCTCAAGCTGTGCGTCAACCCCGACCGCGACGCGCAGACCCCGTACAGCGACGCGATCGGCGGGCACTGCCCCTGGGCGTACGCCTGGTCGAAGGCCGACACCGTCCCCGGCAACACGGTCGTGCGCGACTGCACGTCGTGCGGCGGCTTCACCGTCACCTTCCACTGACGCCGGCGCGCCGCCATCCGTGGCGGTGACGAAAGACGCCAACCGAGGTGCCGCCTCGAGACCATGACGAGCCGTCAGCTGTCAGTGGCCCGAGGTGGCCTTCAGGCCCACCACGGAGGCGACCAGCAGGCAGACGAAGAAGATCCGCGCGGCCGAGACCGGCTCGCCGAGCACCAGCATGCCGACCACGGCGGCCCCGGCCGCGCCGATCCCGACCCACACGCCGTACGCGGTGCCGATCGGCAGGGACTTCGCCGCCAGCGACAGCAGCAGCATGCTCGCCACGATGCCGGAGCCGGTGAGCAGGCTCGGCCACAGGCGGGTGAAGCCGTCGGTGTACTTCATACCGACCGACCAGACGACTTCGAGCAGGCCGGCGAGAACGATCAGGACCCATGCCATGACGGCACCTCCGCGGGTTGGTGACTACGGGGGTGCACCGTCTTTGCAGGGTCCCGGTACGGTGCGCTCGTCGGGGCGATCTGTCTCCACCGTAGCAAAGTGCCGCACGCCGGGCAGGGCGCTCAGACCGCGGGCGGAGCGGGCGCTTCCGGCGGCGGCGACGGGGCGGGCGGACCGGGCAGACGGGGCGGTGCGGCGGCACCGGGCGGGTCCGGCGGGAGCGGAATCCAGCGGTGCGACCAGGCGATGACGGCCTCCAGCACCGGTGCCAGCTCGCGGCCCTTGTCGGTGAGGTGGTACTCGGCCGGGGCGTGGCCGCCCGCGCCGGCCCGGCGGTCGAGCACGCCGTGCTCCTCCAGGGTGCGCAGCCGCTGGGCGAGCATGGTGTCGCTGAGCCCGGGCACGGCGGCCCGGATGTGCGCGAAGCGGTGGTGGCCGGTGAAGACCGCGCGCAGGATCGCGCCGGTCCAGCGCCCGCCGATCAGTTCGATGGCGGCGTGGAAGCGTTCGCACACCCGGTGGATCTCGCTCGCTGCTTCGTCCTTGTGCGGCATCGGGCATCCCCGTCTGCGGAGGGGGGGGGGGGGGGGGGGGGGGGGGGGGGGGGGGGGGGGGGGGGGGGGGGGGGGGGGGGGGGGGGGGGGGGGGGGGGGGGG
>NZ_JBYIRM010000029.1:0-109543 GCF_057708105.1 Actinacidiphila sp. bgisy144
GTCGAACTCGCCGTCGCGCGCGCCCAGCACGAACGCCCGCCACTCCGCGGGGGTGAAGATCAGCGCGGGGCCGTCGGGGTTGCGGCCGTCCCGCATCGCGATATAGCCCTCCACGAAGGCGATCTGCACGTCCCCGGTGCCCTGGCTGCTGGACAGCCACTCCGCCCCGGTCAGATCCACCTGCGGCTTCTTCCCGTTGGCCAACGGCTGTCCGGCAGTGCTCTCGGCCACGTCCCGACTCCTCCCACATCTCCCGCATCGACGTCCGCCCCCACACTATCGGGGTCGCCCGGGACCTGCGGAACATACCGGAACCCGCACGTGCCCCCGCCCCGATACGGTATGGCGCTCCCGGCGCGCACCCGCCCCGCCCCGCCCCGCGCGCCGTCCGGGAGCCCACCCGCACCCACCCCGTGCCCCGGTCCGCGCGCCAACTCCCGTGCCGTACATGGCTGTTCGAATCCCGCCCGCACGCCGGACGCGGCCGGTATGGTCGCGATCATGACCGCACATGATCACGGTTACCGCGCGGCCGGCGGCGTCCCCGAGCGCGAGTCCCCGCTCGCGCCGGGTCTGGACCCCGCCCGTACCGCACTCGTGCTCGTCGACCTCATGGACCGGCTCGTCGCGTTGCCGCTCGCCCCGTACCCGGGGCCGGAGGTGGTCACCGCGGCGGTGCGGCTGGCGGCGGCCTTCCGCGCGGCGGGCGCGCCGGTGGTGGCGGTCCGCGCGCAGCGCTCGGGGGCGGCCGAGCAGCCGCCCGGCAGCGACCTGGTGCCGGAGGTCGCCGCGCTCGCGGACGCGCTGGTGGTCAAGCGCTCCATCGGGGCGTTCCACGGCACCGAGTTGGACGCGCTGCTGCGGACGCACGGCATCGACACCCTGGTGCTGGCCGGGATCGCCACCAACGTCGGCGTGGAGTCCACCGCCCGCACCGCCGCCGACCTCGGCTACCGGCTGGTCTTCGCCCACGACGCGATGTCCGGCATGACCGCGGCCGAGCACGACGCCTCGGTGACCCTGGACTTCCCCCGCTTCGGCACGGTGGTCGCCTGCGCCGACGTGTGCTTCGCCTGACCGCCCCGACCGCCCGCTGGAACCGAACCCCAGGAGCAGCCGCCCGTGCACGGCATGAACTACCGCATCGTCCTGCCCGCCGACTACGACATGGGCGTCATCCGCCACCGCGTCGAGACCCGGGGCCATCTGCTGGACGCCTTCCCGGGGTTGGGGCTGAAGGCGTACCTGATCCGGGAGCGCGGCACCGACGGGTCGCCGGTGAACGAGTACGCCCCGTTCTACCTGTGGAACACCGCCCACGGGATGAACAGCTTCCTGTGCGGCCCCGGATTCCGCGGCCTGGTCGCGGACTTCGGCCGCCCGGCCGTCGAGCACTGGACCGGACTCGCCTTCGCCCGCGGCCCGGCCGCCGCCGAGGTGCCCGCGGCCGCCACCCGCGCGGCCCGGCCGCTGCGCGCGGACGAACCGCTCGAAGAGGTCGCGGCCCGCGCGTCCGCCCAGTTGCGCGAGGACGCGGCGCGGCCCGGCGTGCACTGCGCGGCGCTACTGCTCGACCCGCGGCACTGGGAGCTGCTGCACTTCACGCTCTGGCGGGACGCGGCCCCCGAGGAGCCCGGCGCCGAACGCTTCCAGGTGCTGCACCTCTCCCGCCCCGGGCTCGACATCATCGACACCGGTGCCGGCCCCGCCTGAGGGCTGCGCGGACGGCGGCCGCCCCGGTCGCGGGCGGGCCCGGTCAGGCGCCGCTCAGCCGCAACGACGGGTCCGGCGGGCTGAGTTCGGCGAGGACGGCGGCGTGGTCGGAGGGCCACACCCCGGCGACCGGCCGGTCCCCGGTGCGGCGGACGGTGCGGACCCAGCCGCGGCTGTCCGGCCCCGGCGGGCCGACGAGGATGTGGTCGACGCAGCTCGGGCGGCCGCCGAAGTTCACCGCCTCCGGGGTGCGGATGTCCCAGGTGCCCTGCGGCAGCGCCGGATCGGCGAACCGCCACGCGTCCAGCAGCACCTGGCCGGGGACGGCGGGCGCGGTCTGGTAGCCGCGGATCAGCCGCATCTCGTCGAAGTCGGGTTCGGCGTTGAAGTCGCCGGTGACGACCGGCGGGTAGGGCCCGCGGGCGTGCTCGGCGACGAACGCGGCCAGCTCCCGGACCTGCGCGCAGCGCACCTCGGACGCGGCGAGGCCGGAGTCGAGGTGGGTGGTGAAGAAGGGCAGCGGCCCGCCGGGGGCGTCCAGGAGGGTGTGCAGCGCGGTCTTGCCGTCGTCGCGGTGGCCGGGCGGCGTGGGCAGCGCGCGCTCGGCCACCGCCAGGAACGGATACCGGCTCAGCACGGCCACGCCGACGTCGACACCGGTGTCGCCGCCGTTGCGGGCGTGCCAGCGCTCCTGCGCCGTGGCGCGTGACCAGGTCCAGTGCATGCCGAGGCGCTCGGCCAGCCACCCGGCCAGGTTCTCGCCGCCCGGGCCGCTGTCCGCCCACACCTCCTGCACGCCGAGCACGTCCGGCCGTTCGGCCTGAAGCGTGTGCAGGATCGCCTCGCGCCGCTCGCGCCAGCCGGCGAACCGCCACCAGAGGTTCCAGGTCATGACCCTTATCGCTGCGGTGCCGTCGGAATTCACTGGGCCCGTCCTTCCGGTCCGCCTACGGTGGCGGGATGTCGACTCAGGTGATCATTCTCAACGGCGGTTCCAGCGCGGGGAAGACCAGCATCGCCCGCGCCCTCCAGGAGGTGCTGCCGGGCCCGCCGTGGCTGACGTTCGGCACCGACACGCTCGTCGCGGCACTGCCGGCCCGGATGCGCGGGGAGGGCACGGCGGCGAGCAGCGGGGGCATCGCGTTCGGGCCGGACGGCGAGGTGGTGCCGGGCGAGGAGTTCCGCCGGCTCGACGACGCCTGGGCGCTGGGCATGGCCGCGACCGCCCGCGCCGGCGCGCACCTGGTCATCGACGAGGTCTTCCTCGGCGGCGCCGCCTCCCAGGCCCGCTGGCGCGAGGCGACCGCCGGGCTCGGGGTGCTGTGGGTCGGGGTGCGCTGCGCGCCCGCGGTCGCCGCCGCCCGTGAGGCCGCCCGCGGCGACCGCACGCCCGGTATGGCCGCCCGGCAGGCGGCCGTCGTCCACACCGGCGTCGACTACGACCTGGAGGTCGACACCACCCGCACCGGCCCGGCGGCCTGCGCCCGTACGATCGCGTCCCACGTCGTGCCGTGAGACGTGAACCGGCGGGGCCACTGGGACACGGCCTAAAGGCGTTCGGGCCCGTCGCCGTGCGCGGCGACCTGGCGGTAGAGGGCCTGGGCCTCCTCGGTGCGGCCGAGGTGCTCCAGGCAGCGCGCCTCGTCGTTGCGGCTGGTGAGGGTGTCGGGGTGGGCCGGGCCGAGCAGGGCCTCGCGCGCGTCGGCGACCTCGCGGTAGACGCCCAGCGCGTCGCCCCAGCGGCCGAGCCACCCCAGGCAGACGGCGATCTCCCGCTTGCTGACGAGGGTGTCGGCGTGGTCGGCACCCAGCACCCGCTGCCGGACGGCGGCCACGTCGCGCGCCTCGGCCAGCGCGCGGTCCCACTGGCCGAGGCGGCCGAGGTTGACGCCGAGCGCCTGCCGGGCCCGCAGCGTCTCCTCGTCGCCGGAGCCGACGGTCCGGGTGAGGTCGGCGACCAGCTCCTCGAAGAGCGCGAGCGCGTCGGACGCCCGGCCCAGCCGGGTCAGGCAGATGCCCGTCTCGTAGCGCACCGCGAGCGTGGCGGGGTGCTCGGGGCCGAGCACGCGGGCGCGGACCGCGCCGACCTCCTGGTAGACCTCCAGCGCGTCGGCCCAGCGCCCGGAGCGGCCGAGGGTGAAACCGACCTCGAACCGGGTGCCCAGCGTCTCGGGGTCCTCCGGGCCGAGCACCCGCGACCGGGCGTCGGCGACCTCCACCGCGGTGGTGTACGCCTCCTGGGTGCGGCCCAACTGCGCCAGGTTGTAGGCGAGGTTGTGCTTGCACCGCAGCGTGTCGGGGTGCTCCGCGCCCACGGTGCGCTCGCGGGCGTCGAGCACCTCGGAGAACTCCTGGTGGGCCTCCAGGTGCCGGCCGAGCGAGCCGAGCGCGTACGCCGCTTCGTGCCGCGCGGCGAGCGTGTCGCCGTGGTCGGGGCCGAGCACCCGGCGGCGCACCTCGGCGACGTACGCGTACAGCCGCAGCGCCTCCTCGGCCCGGCCGAGCTGCGTCAGGCAGTAGGCCGCTTCGTGGCGGCTGGCGAGGGTGTCGGGGTGCTCGGTGCCCTGGGCGCGGTCGCGGGCGGTGGCGACGGCGGTGTGCAGTTCGTACGCCTGCTGCCAGTTGCCGATCCGGCCCAGGTCGTCGGCCTCGGCCTGGCGGGCGGCGAGTTCGGCCAGCGCGGTCGGGTCGGCGGAGGCGGTGACGGTGCGGGTGGACCAGGCACCGGTCAGCTCGTGCCGGGCGCCGGCGGCGGCCGTACGGGGCCGGGTGGAGCGGGCCTGCGGTCCGGTGGTCAGCCCCCGCGCCCAGTCGGGCACCGCGCCGCCGGGCGGCAGCGCGGCCTTCTCCGCCGCGTTCATCGCCTTGAGCCGCCCGGCGACGTCGGCGGCGTCCTGCGGGCGGTCGTCGGGGTCCTTGGCGAGCAGGTCGAGGATCAGCCGCTCCAGCTCCACCGGCAGCTCGGGCCGCTCCGTGCGCGGCGGCTCGGGCGTGTTGTCGCGGTGCCCGACCAGGATCGACCAGGCGTCGCCGAGGTCGAATGGCGGGTGCCCGGTGGCCAGTTCGTACAGCACGCAGCCCAGCGAGTACAGGTCGCTGCGCTGGTCGACGGCGGAGTTCCCGATCTGCTCGGGCGACATGTAGTGCGGGGTGCCCATGGCCACGCCGGTGCCGGTCAGGCGCGAGGTGAAGCCGATGTCGTGGCCGAGCCGGGCGATGCCGAAGTCGCAGATCTTCACGGTGCCGTCGGTCAGCCGCATGATGTTGGCCGGTTTCAGGTCGCGGTGCACCACGCCCTGGGCGTGCGTGTAGGCCAGGGCCGCGGCGACCTGCTCCGCGATGTCGCTGATGTCGGGCACCGGCAGCGGGCGCCGCCCGGCGTCGTCGAGGACCTGGAGCAGGTTGCGGCCGTCGAGCAACTCCATCACCAGGAAGAGCAGCCCGTCGTGCTCGCCGAAGTCGTGCACCACGGTGATGCCGCGGTGCTGGAGGGCGGCGGCCACCCGCGCCTCGCGCCGGAACCGCTCCTGGAGGACACGGGTGAACCCGGCGTCCCCGGAGTGCCCCATGGGCTTGAGGCACTTGACGGCGACCCGGCGGCCCAGCGACTCGTCGAGCGCGCGCCACACCTCGCCCATGCCGCCGCGGCCGATCAGTTCGTGCAGCCGGTAGCGGCTCTGGATCAGCATGCTGTCGTCGCGGCCGCCTCTCGGCTCCGCAGTGCCCACGCCCGCCGTCCCTGTCGCCGTTCTCGTGTCCGTACCGGTGGTCATCCCGGTGGTCATGCCGGCGGACCGGTCGGCGGGCGGTGCCGCGCCGCCGGGTCCGTACTGGCCGTTGCGGTGTCCAGCCTCCATCAGCGCCGTGCCCCCGTGCCTGTCGGTGCTCTTCGGTGCTTCCCCGCCCCCAGTATGGCCGGGAGGGGCGACAAAGGGGGACAGCGCGTCAGGGCACTTCGGGCTCGCCGGACGGCAGACGCCGGACCGAGGGGCGCGTGTCGGGGCCGAGCCGGGCGACCGCCTTGGGGATGTGGCCGGGCGGCAGCCGCCAGCGCACGGCGGCCGGTACCGCCCGCAGCAGCCGCCCCGCGACCCGCAGCCGGCGGTCGGCCGCCGCCCGCGGCGGCGCGTCGCGCCCGTACAGCGCGTGGGCGTACGGCGGCAGCGCCCCGAACGCCGTGCCCGCGACCGCCGGCCACACCAGCGCCCGCAGCGGGCGCAGCACTGCGGGCACCGGCGGCGCCGTCAGGAACCGCACCACGTCGAACGCTTCGGGTGTGGCGGCCAGTTCGGGGCGGACCTCGGCGAAGTAGCGGGCCAGCCGCGCGGTGTCGCCGGGCACGCCGGCCGGGTCCAGGCCCACCAGCCGCGCGGCCTCGCGCTGCTCACCGACGTAGGCGTCCGCCTGCGCGTCGGTCAGCGGGAAGCCGGAGCGGCGCGCGACGTGCAGGTAGGAGTCGATCTCCGCGCAGTGCACCCACAGCAGCAGTTCCGGGTCGTCGACGCCGAACCGCTCCCCCGTCGCGGGGTCGACGGCGGAGAGCCGGCGGTGGATGCCGCGGATACGGGCCCCGGCCGCCTCCGCGTCCGGCGCGGTCCCGTAGGTGATGCGGCCGACGAAGGACGCGGTGCGCAGCAGGCGGCCCCACGCGTCGCGGCGGAAGTCGGAGTTCTGCGCGACGCCGCGCACCGCGCGCGGGTGCAGCGCCTGGAGGTAGAGCGCGCGGATACCGGCGATCCACATGATCGGGTCGGCGTGCAGTTGCCAGGTCACCGAGTCCGGGCCGAAGAGCCCGGGGCCGGGGTCGGGGCCCGGTGCCGGGCTCGGGTACGAATTCGGATTCGGGTCCACCTTCGGGTCCGCACCGTGCATGGCCGCCTCCTCCGCCGTGCCCGACCGCGGCAAGGTACGCTGCTCACCGCTCACCGTTCGCTTTTCACCTTTCCCCGTCCACGGTAGTCGGCGCGGTCGGGCGGGCGAAGGGCGCGGACCGGTCAGCCCCAGATCGCCTGGGCCAGCGCGCTCCCGGTGAACGCGGCGCCCAGCCCCGCGGTCAGGCTGCCCGCGATGTTCGCCGCCGCGTAGAACCGGCCGCGGTTCTCCACCAGCCGCAACGTCTCGTAGGAGAACGTCGAGTAGGTGGTGAGGGCGCCGCAGAAGCCGGTGCCGAGCAGGAGTTGGACGTGGGCGGACAGGGCGCCCTCGGCGGCGGCGCCGACGACCAGGCCGAGGATCGCCGACCCGCTGACGTTCACCGCGAAGGTGCCCCAGGGGAAGACCGTGTCGTGTCTGGCCTGCACCGCGCGGTCGGTGAGGTAGCGCGCCGGGGCGCCGATCATCGCGCCGGCGATCACGAGCAGCCAGTTCACCGGACCTCCCGGCCGGTCACCGCGGCCACGACCCGCCGGGTCGCGTTCGCCCCCGCCCACACCGAGCACAGCGCGGCCGCCACGGTCAGCGCCAGGTAGGCCAGCGCGGGCCGCGGATGGCCGTGGTCGGCCAGCCCGCGGATGTCGGTGGCGTAGGTGGAGAAGGTGGTGAAGCCGCCGAGCACCCCGGTGCCGAAGAACGGCCGGACCAGGGGGTGCGCGGCCCATACGTCGGTGATCAGCACCATGAACACGCCGATGACCGCGCAGCCCGCCACGTTGACCCCGAACGTGGTCCAGGGGAAGGCGTCGTGCGCGGTCGGCCACAGCAGCGCGGCGCCGTAGCGGCCGCACGCGCCGATCGCGCCGCCGACCGCGATCACCGACAGCACGACGGCCGGGTGCTTGCCGAGTTCGGTGCGCTGATCGGGGATGTGCAGGTCGATGTCGGGGTCGACCGGCTCCTCGAAGAGGGCGGGGCGCGGTTCTGCCATGTGCGTCTCCTACTCGCATCGGTACGGCGCACCGGGCCGCGCCTCGCCGGGCGCGGGCACGCGGATGCGCTTCGCAAGCAGGGACCGTTGGCGGCGTCCTCGCCGCGGTTCGGGTACGGCGGGCCCCACCGCCGTGCGGCCCAAAGGAGGTCCGCAACGACCATGGTAGCGGCCTGCCCGCGCGCCGCGGGGGCCGCCACCGCCGGCAGCGGCCGCCTCACCCGGCGGCGCGCTCCGCCCTCGCGGGCAGGCGCACCCGGGCGACGGCCATGGTGAACACCCCCGCGAGCAGCCCCCAGAACGCGGAGCCGATGCCGAGCAGGGTGACCCCGGAGGCCGTGGCGAGGAAGGTCACGACCGCGGCTTCGCGGTCCCCGCCGTCCGCCAGCGCGCTGGACAGGGAGCTCGCGACGGTGCCGAGCAGCCCGACCCCCGCGGTGCCGAGCACCAACTCCTGCGGCATCGCGGTGAGCAGGTCGCCGATGGTGCCGCCGAAGACCGCGACGCACAGGTAGAACACGCCCGCCCACACCGCCGCGAGGTAGCGCCGCTCGTGGTCGGGGTGGGCGTCGGGGCCGGTGCAGATGGCCGCGGAGATCGCGGCGAGGTTGAGCGCGAAGGCGCCGAAGGGCGCGAGGACGGCGCCGGCCGCGCCGGTCCAGCCGATCAGCGGCGAGACGGGCACGTCGTACCCGTCGCCGCGCAGGACCGCGACGCCCGGCAGGTTCTGCGAGGCCATGGTGACCACGAACAGCGGCACCCCGGCGCCGATCAGGGTGTGCCAGTCGAAGCGCGGCGCGGTGAAGACGGGTGCGGCGGGGGTGAGGCGGATGTGGCCCGCCGCGCCGCCCCAGTCCCCGGCGGCGGTGGTCGCGGCGATGCCGACGAGGAGGGCGGCGAGCACCGCGTAGCGCGGCTGGAAGCGGCGTACGAGCAGGTAGGCGGCGAACATCGGGAAGACGACGCCGAAGCTGCCGTGCATGGCGCGGAACAGCCCGGTGCCGAACTCCATCAGCACCCCGGCCAGCAGCGCCGAGGCGATCGGCACCGGGATCGAGGCCATCGCCCGGGCGAACCAGCCGGTCACGCCGCTGAGGAGGATGAGCACCGAGGACAGCAGGAACGCGCCGACCGCCTCCCCCATCGACGCGCCGGTCAGGCCGGTGGCCAGCAGCGCCGCGCCGGGGGTGGACCAGGCGGTGACCACGGGCGCGCGGTAGCGCAGGGACAGGCCGATGCAGGTGGCGCCGAGGCCGACGCCCAGGGCGAGCATCCAGGAGGCGAGTTCGGCGGAGCCGGCGCCGGCGGCGCGGGCCGCGGCGAGGACGACGGCGGCCGAGCTGGTGGTGCCGACCAGCACCGTGACCAGGCCGGCGGTGACCGCGGACGGGGGCGCGGCCGCGCGTATGAGGGCCGTGGCGCGGCGGGGCGCGGAGGTGGACATGGCGTACTTCCCGGGGAGGTCGGAACATGCGGGGACGCGACCGTTCCACGTACGGAACGTTCCGCGAACGGAACGCTAGAGTGGGCGCAGCGCGGCCGTCAATCGGTTACGGCCGCGGCCTGGCTGCGCTGGGAAGGTCGATGGAGCTGAACGAGCAGGTGGGGCGGCGCCTGCGGGCCCTGCGCGAGGAGCGGCGGCTGTCGCTGTCGGAGCTGGCCCGGCGGTCGGGCGTGGGCAAGGCGACGCTGTCGGAGCTGGAGGGCGGCCGCCGCAACCCCACCCTGGAGACGCTGTACGCGCTCACCACCGCGCTCGGCACCCCGCTCAGTTCGGTGCTCGCCGATCCGCTCGGCCCGCCCGCGCCGCCGCCGCCGGGCGCGGCGCCCGTCGGCGGCGCCGAGCAGGTCGTCACGGCGCTGCTCACCGAGCGGCACGAGAGCCCCGGCGCCGTCACCGACGTCTTCCGGCTCCGTATCCGGGCCGGCGCCGTCCAGCACTCGCAGGCCCATCTGCCGGGCGTCCAGGAGCACTTGTACGTCCTCGACGGCACCGCGGTGGTCGGCGAGCCCGCCGCGCCGGTCACCGCGGGCCCCGGGCAGTACGCGCACTGGCACGCCGACCGCCCGCACCTGTACAGCGCGCCGCGGGGCGACGTGGAGGCGGTGCTCTTCGTCCGCTACACGCTCGGGGACGGGTCGGAGGGCAGTGGGGGCGAGGCGGGTGAGCCCGTCTCCGAGCTGCCGGGCGGCGCCGGTGCCTGAGGCCCCCGGCGGCGCCGCGCGGCCCCCGCTCCCCCTGGTCCCCCGGCTTCCCGCGCCGTATCGCGCCCGCCCGGCCACGCGCGCCGACGCGGACGCGATCCACGGACTGGTCGCCGCCTGCGAGCGGGACCTGCTCGGCCGGGCGGAGACCGGCCCCGAGGCCGTCGCCGCGCGCCTGGCGCTGCCCGGCCTCGACCCCGAGCTCGACACGCTGCTGGTCCACGCGCCCCCGTCCGCTCCCGGGCCCCGCCTGGTGGCCCGGGCGTGGGTGCACGCCGGGCGGCGCAGCGAGGTGGACGTCCATCCCGCCCACCGCGGGCGGGGGTTGGGCACCGCGCTGCTCGACTGGACCGAGGCGCGGGCCCGCCGGGCGGGCGGGGTGCGGCTGGCGCAGCCGGCCGAGGACGGCGACACGGCGGCCGTCGCCCTGCTGCGCTCGCGCGGGTACGCGCCGTTCGTGACGCAGTGGCTGCTGGGCATCGAGGTGCCCGACGAGCCGCAGGTGCCCGATCCGCCGGCGGGCGTCATCGTACGGCCGTTCCACGCCGGGGACGGGCAGGCCGCGCACCGGCTGGTGGAGGACGCGTTCCAGGGCTGGCAGCGGCGCCGGCTGCCGTATCCGGAGTGGGCCCGGCTCACCGTGGAGCAGGCGGCGTTCGCGCCCGCGATGTCACCGGTGGCGTTCGCGGGCGGCGAGATGGTCGGCGCGCTGGTGGCCCTGGACGTACCCGGATCGGCCGAGGGCTACGTCGACCGGCTCGCGGTACGCGCCGACCACCGCGGCCGGGGCATCGCCGGGGTGCTGCTGCGGGAGGCGTTCCGCGCCTTCCACCGGGGCGGGCGCCGCGGCTGCACCCTGTGGACCCACTCAGCGACCGGCGCCCTGTCGCTGTACGAACACCTCGGCATGCGGGTGCGGCGCAGCTGCTCGGTCTACGCCAGGACCCTCACGGAGAGCTGACCCCGGCCGCACCGTCCGCCCCCTCCCCCTGGTGCGCACCGTCCGCCGCCGCGAGCCGGCGCAGCGCGAGCAACCCGCCCACGCCGGGTACGAACGCCACGGCCCTGGTGCCGCGGTCGGCCGCGCGCAGCCGCCAGGTCGCCACGGCCACGAAGAGGTACGCGCAGCCGTGCGCGGGGCCGACCAGCGACGAGACCGCCTTGAGGTGCACCGTGGCGAGGTTCGCCAGCAGGACGAGGAGCGAGAGGAGTTCGACGCGCGCGGCGACGCGCAGGGCGGGCGTCCGCATGCTCACGCTCCCGTCGTCGAGCCGGGGCGGACGATCATCAGCACCGTGACCGCCGCCCACAGCAGGTTGAACACGCCGGTGAGCGAGGCGAGTTGCCCGGCGAGCGATCCGAGCGGAGCCGCCCCGGCCGACGGCACGGCCTCGAGGGCACGCTCCTGGGCCGGCAGGATCAGCAGCGCCAGCAGGGCCGCGGCCACCGCGGTCAGCACGATCGACGCGATGAGCCAGCCGCTGCCCAGCACGCCCAGGCTGCTCGCGGTGGCGAAGCCCAGCACGGGCACGGCGACGCCGATCCCCGCGTAGACGCGGCAGATACGGTGCAGCAGCCGCAGGGTCGTGACGGACCGGTCGCCGTCGGAGGGGGCCGTGCCGTCGGCAGCGGGCCGGGCGGCGCGCAGGGTCCTGGGGAACATGCTCGCGGCCACCGCGACCGGGCCGATGCTCAGCAGCGCCGCGAGGACGTGCAGGGAGAGGAGGAACTTGGTCACGGCCGGCGCCCCGCGCACCCGGCCGCCGGGCGACGCGCGGCCGCCGCGCCACCCGGGTCAGCGCCGCCCGGGTCGTCACCGCCCGGTGTCGGGGCGGGGGCGGCGAGGGGGTACGGCAGGGCGGACGGGACGCGCATGGAGCTTCCTTCGGGTGCGGGGGCCGGTCGGGCCGGTTCGCCCCTGACGCTAAGGCGCCGGCCGGCGCCGCTCCAGTGGCACCAATGCCACCTTCCAACGGGATCTCGCCAACACCCGTGCTCCGGCATCCTGTACTGCCTGAGCTGGGTATCTGCACGCGTCAAAGGGCGTCCGGCCCCGTCAGCCCGTGATTCGACGGGGTATGTTCGCGCCATGCACACCGTCGCCGTACTCGCGCTGGACCAGGTGATTCCGTTCGACCTGTCCACGCCGCTGGAGTCGTTCGCCCGCACCCGGCTGCCGGACGGGCGGACGCCGTACCGGGTCCGCGTCTGCGCGGAAGGGCCCCAGGTCGACGCGGGCGCCTTCACCCTCACCGCGCGCTGGGGCCTGGACGCGCTCGCCGGCGCGGACACGGTCGTCGTGCCGGGTACGGCCGTGCCGACCGCGCCGATCAGCCCCGCCGTCCGCGACGCCCTGCGCGCCGCCGCGGCGAGCGGCACCCGCATCGCCTCCATCTGCACCGGCGCGTTCCCGCTCGCGGCCACCGGCCTGCTGGACGGCCTGCGCGCGACCACGCACTGGCTGGTGACCGACCTGCTGGCCGCCACCTACCCGCAGGTCGAGGTCGACCCCGACGTGCTGTACGTCGACAACGGCCAGATCCTCACCTCCGCGGGCGCGGCCGCCGGTCTCGACCTGTGCCTGCACATGATCCGGTCCGACCACGGTTCGGCGGTCGCCGCCGACGCCGCACGGCTGTCCGTGGTCCCGCTCGAACGCGAGGGCGGCCAGGCCCAGTTCATCACCCGCCCCTACCCGCCCAGCCCGCAGGGCGCCGCGCTGGAACCGCTGCTCGCCTGGCTCCAGGAGGACCTCGGACGCGAGCTGACCCTCGCCGACATGGCCGCCCGGGCCGGCATGAGCACCCGCACCCTCATCCGGCGGTTCCGCGACCAGACCGGGGTCACCCCGCTCCAGTGGCTGCACCGCGCCCGGGTCCGGCAGGCCCAGCACCTGCTGGAGACCACCCCGCACACCGTCGAGCGGATCGGCGCGCAGGTCGGCTTCGGCTCCCCCACCGCCTTCCGCGACCGCTTCAAGCGCACCACCGGCGTCAGCCCCCAGGCGTACCGGCGCGCCTTCGGTGCCCGGCGCTGACACCGCCCGCGGCGCCCGGCCCTTTCCCTCGTACTGACGTGCGAACGTACCGATGTGCGAAGACGGGAGCGGGTGGGCAGGCTGGAGGGCATGGACGCGGAACACGGAACGCAGGTGATCGTGGAGCCGCCGACCCCCGGCGGCCGGCGGATACGGGTCGGCCGGGAGTCCCTGGGGGTGGCCCGCGGACCGCGTGACCTGCTGGAGTTCCTGCGCCGGGCGGGCCTGGACCCGGACCAGGTCAGTCTCGAGGACCCCGAGCTGTTCGTCTGGCACGGCGGCGGCCCGGAGGTGTGGACCGTGCCGGACGACGCCTCCTGACGGGGCCTCCCGACGGCGCTCAGTGCGCGGGGCTGTCCGCCCGCATCGGCACCCCGCGGAACGTCTGCACCAGGATCGTCAGCGCGCCGAACGTCACGCACTGGTCGGCGAGGTTGAAGATGCCGGAGTGGCCGACCTGGAGGAAGTCGAGCACCGCGCCGCGGCCGAAGCCGGGGTGCCGGAAGAGCCGGTCGGTGAGGTTGCCGCCGGCCCCGGCGAAGAGCAGGCCGAGGCCGACCGCCCAGCCGGTCGAGCGCACCGACGACGACGCCCAGGCGATGAAGGCGAGCACGCAGGCGGCCAGCACCGTGAAGACCACGGTGGCGTGCGGCGCGAAGGACCCGGCGGCGCCGGGGTTGCGGAAGGCGGTGAGGGTCACGCCGCCGCCGAGCACATGCACCGGCTGCCGGCCCTCCACGGTGACCGCGGCGACGGCCTTCGTCACCTGGTCCACCGCGAGCCCGGCCGCGGCCGTGATCCACAGCGCCCGGCGCGGCGAGCCGCCCCGCCCCGTACCGCCCACGCCGCCCGCCGTGTCCGCGGTGTCCGCGCTGTCCGCCGTGTCCGCGCTGTCCGCCATCGGCCGCCTCCGTGCGCTCCGGTGCCCCTGCCCGCGTCCATGTCCATGCCCGTGTCCATGCCCGTGCAATGGCTGAACGTTCACCCTCACGCACTCTACGCCCACAGAATTGCCACAGAAATCGTTAACACTTGGTCAAGGCCGGGTCAACAGTTGCCAGCCTGCGGATCGATGTCATAAGAAGCACGATCCGGTCACGATAAACGGGTCTTCATATCTGGACACAAGAGGACAAAAGACACCGGCTTTTCCGAAGTTGTTTGCACTGTGCACGGCACGGGGTAGGCGGCGACGCGAACCAGAGGGTCCGCATCCAGGGGGCGGTCGCCGCCCCAGGACACCCGGTTCGCCGCCGGTTAGTTTCGTGAGGAACCCGCCGGCCGCGCTCCGACGGCCCTCGGGTTCGGCCTGTCCCCTGCCCCGAGAGGCAAACGTGTCACAGCTCGTCATCGAGCACGTATTCAAGGTCTTCGGCCGCAAGCCGAAGGAAGGTATCCGGCGGCTTCAGGAGGGAGCCGACCGTGCGGAACTGAGAGAGGAGGGCACGACCGCGGCGGTGATCGACGCCTCCTTCGCAGTGGAGCAGGGCGAGATCTTCGTCGTCATGGGCCTGTCCGGCTCGGGCAAGTCCACCCTGCTGCGCATGCTGAACGGCCTGCTGGAGCCCACCTCGGGCAGGGTGATGTTCGACGGCCAGGACCTCACCGGCCTGTCCGCGAAGGCCCTGCGCGACCTGCGCTCCCGCAAGATCAGCATGGTCTTCCAGCACTTCGCGCTCTTCCCGCACCGCAGCGTGCTGGAGAACGCCGCCTACGGCCTGGAGGTCCAGGGCCGCCCGGCCCAGGAGCGCGAGTCGAAGGCGGCCGAGGCGCTGTCCCTCGTCGGCCTGGAGGGCTGGGAGCAGTCCTGGCCCGACGAGCTGTCCGGCGGCATGCAGCAGCGCGTCGGCCTGGCCCGCGCGCTCGCCACCGACGCCGACCTGCTGCTGATGGACGAGTCGTTCTCCGCGCTGGACCCGCTGATCCGCCGCGACATGCAGGACCAGCTGCTGGAGCTCCAGCAGCGGCTGCACAAGACGATCGTCTTCATCACCCACGACCTCAACGAGGCGATGCGCCTGGGCGACCGGATCGCGGTGATGCGCGACGGCCGGATCGTCCAGATCGGCACGGCCGAGGACATCCTCACCGACCCGGCCAACGACTACGTCGCCAGCTTCGTGCAGGACGTCGACCGCTCCCGGGTGCTCACCGCGGCCTCGATCATGGAGGAGCCGCGGGTGATGGTCAGCCCCAACGACGGGCCGCGCGCCGCGATGCGCGCGCTGCGCACCGACCAGGCGTCCGCCGCCTTCGTGGTCGAGCGCGGGCGCCGGCTGGTCGGCACGGTGACCGAGGGCCGGGTGACCGAGGCGCTGCGCAAGGCCGAGGGCACCGTACGCGACCTGATGGACACCGACTGTGTCACCACGCACGCCGACGCTCCGCTGTCGGAGCTGCTCACCCCCGCCTCACAGTCGAAGCTGCCGCTCGCGGTGCTCGACGACAACGGCCGGCTGACCGGCGTCATCCCCCGGGTGACGCTGCTCGCCGCGCTCGGCGAGGGCCAGGAGGACACCGGCAGCCACCGGCTGCCGGACTTCGTGGCGCTGGACGACAGCCCCGCGCCGGACGGCCCGGACAGACCGGACGGCGGCGACAGCGGCGGCAGCGGCAGCCCCGACGACGGTGACGACGCCGAGGGCAAGGAGGCCACCCATGCCTAGGCTCCACTTCGGCAACTGGGCCGAGGACGTCGTCCACTGGCTCACCCACCACCTGTCCTGGCTCTTCGACTTCGTCAGCCACATCGTCAACGGCATGTACAACGGCGTGGAGTGGGCGCTCGGCGGCCCGTCACCGCTGCTGATGGCCGCGATCCTCGCGGTGCTCGCGCTGTGGATGCGCGGGCTGACCGCGGGTGTGCTGGCCTTCGTGGGCTTCGCGCTCATCGACTCCGTCGCGCAGTGGGACGAGGCGATGCAGTCGCTGTCCCTGGTGGTCGTCTCCGCGGTGATCGCGTTGGTGATCGCGGTGCCCCTGGGCGTCTGGGCCGCGCGGCGGCGCGCCGCGAGCGTGCTGATCCGCCCGGTGCTCGACGTGATGCAGACGCTGCCCGCGTTCGTGTACCTGATTCCGGCGATCATCTTCTTCAGCCTGGGCACGGTGCCCGCCGTCATCGCCACCATCGTCTTCGCGATGCCGGTCGGCGTGCGCATGACCGAGCTGGGCATCCGGCAGGTCGATCCCGAACTGGTCGAGGCGGCCGAGGCGTTCGGCACCCCGCCGTCCCGCACCCTGCTGCGCGTCCAGCTGCCGCTGGCGCTGCCGACCATCATGGCCGGCGTCAACCAGGTCATCATGCTGGCGCTGTCCATGGTCGTCATCGGCGGCATGGTCGGCGCGGAAGGCCTGGGCTCCACCGTCTTCGGCGCGATCAGCCAGGTCGACATCGGCCTGGGCTTCGAGGGCGGCATCTCCGTGGTGGTGCTCGCCATCTACCTGGACCGGATCACCGGCGCGCTCGGCGACCAGGTCTCGCCGCTGGGCCGCCGCGCCCTGGCCCGCGCCCGCAGCGCCACCCACGGCCTGAAGGTGCTGAACTACCGGCCGCGCCCGGCGATCGGCCTGTCCGCGGTGGTCGTCCTCGCACTGGTCGCGGGCGGCATCGGCGCCTTCTCCGGCACCAGCGACAGCTCCTCGCCGACGACCGCGTCCACGAACGTGGGCAAGGGCCAGACGGTCAAGATCGGCGACTTCAACTGGGACGAGTCCGTGGCCTCGGCCAACCTCTGGAAGGAAGTCCTGGACGCGCGCGGGTACAAGGCCCAGGTCAACACCTACGACCCCGGCGCCGCCTTCACCGGCCTGGCCAACGGCAACTTCGACTACCTCACGGACGCCTGGCTGCCGACCACGCACGCCTCGTACATGAAGCAGTACGCCGGCAGCTACACCGACCTCGGCAAGTGGTACGACCAGACCTCGCTGGAGGTCGCCGTGCCCTCCTACGTCAAGGGCGTCACGTCCATGGCGGACCTCAAGGGCAAGTCCTCGGAGTTCGGCGGCAAGATCATCGGCATCGAGCCCGGCGCCGGCGAGATGAAGCTGCTCAGCTCCAAGGTCCTGCCCGGCTACGGGCTCGACAAGGAGTACAAGCTCGTCGCCAGCTCCACCGCGGCCATGCTGTCGGAGCTGAAGCGCGACTACGAGCAGAAGAAGCCCGTCGCGGTCGTCCTGTGGTCGCCGCACTGGGCCTACAGCACCTACAAGCTGACCAAGCTCAGCGACCCCAAGGGGCTGTGGGGCGCCAGCGACTCCATCCACAACATCGCCAACAAGAACAGCGCGGCCAAGCTCCCCCAGGTCAGCAGCTGGATGAAGAACTTCACGATGAGCGAGTCCCAGCTCAGCTCGCTCGAAGCCGACATCCAGGCCGCCGGCCAGGGCGGGACCGCCGACGGCGTGAAGAAGTGGGTGAAGGACAACCCCGGCATCGTGGACAAGATGGCACCGGTCGCCGGGTCGAGCGCCACGAACGTGGGCAAGGGCCAGACGGTCAAGATCGGCGACTTCAACTGGGACGAGTCGATCGCCTCGGCGAACCTCTGGAAGGAGGTCCTCGACGAGCGCGGCTACAAGACGCAGGTCAACACCTACGACCCCGGCGCCGCCTACACCGGCCTGGCCAACGGCAACTTCGACTACCTGACCGACACCTGGCTACCGACGACCCACGCCTCCTACATGAAGCAGTACGGCAGTCAGCTGTCGGACCTGGGCAAGTGGTACGACCAGACGTCCCTGGAGATCGCCGTGCCGTCCTACGTCAAGGGCGTCACGTCCATGGCGGACCTCAAGGGCAAGTCCTCGCAGTTCGGCGGCAAGATCATCGGCATCGAGCCCGGCGCGGGAGAGATGAAGCTGCTCAGCACCAAGGTCCTGCCCGGCTACGGGCTCGACAAGGAGTACAAGCTCGTCGCCAGCTCCACCGCGGGCATGCTCGCCGAACTCAAGCGGGACTACGACCAGAAGAAGCCCGTCGCGGTCGTGCTGTGGTCGCCGCACTGGGCCTACAGCACCTACAAGCTGACCAAGCTCACCGACCCCAAGGGCCTGTGGGGCGCCAGCGACTCCATCCACAACGTCGCGAACAAGAACAGCGCTACCAAGATCCCCCAGGTCACCACCTGGATGAAGAACTTCAAGATGAGCGAGTCCCAACTCAGCTCGCTCGAAGCCGACATCCAGGCCGCCGGCCAGGGCGGGACCACCGACGGCGTGAAGAAGTGGGTGAAGGACAACCCCGACATCGTCGACCAGATGGCACCGGTCGGCACGAGCTGACGCCGCCACCGGCAGCAGCGGCCTGACGGGGCCGGGGACACGTACCGCGTGTCCCCGGCCCCTTGGCACGCCCGCCGCCCTACGCCGCCTGGTCCCCGACCTCATCCACGGGCCTTCACCAGCCCGTGGACGAACGCGTATTTGACCGCGTGCGCCCGGTCGCGCAGATGCGCCTTCGCGAACAGGTTGTTGACGTGGGTCTTCACCGTCGCCTCGCTGACCACCAGCCGCTCGGCGATACCGCGGTTGGTCAGCCCCTCGCCGATGAGCGTGAGCACCTCGACCTCCCGCGGGGTGAGGTCGGGGGCGAGCCCGGCCAGCGGCTGCTCCACCGGGGCCGCGCTCTTCACCGCGGCCGCCAGCAGCCGCTCCTGGACCGCCGGATCGAGAACGGCCTGCCCGGCGGCCGCCGCCCGCACCGCGCGCGCGATGTCCTCGCGGCCGGACTCCTTGGTCAGGTAGCCGCGCGCCCCGGCGCCCAGCGCGGCGAGGATGTACTGCTCGTCGGCGAGCGTGGTGAGGACCACCACGGCGACGTCCGGGAAGCGTTCGGAGATCAGCCGGGTCGCCTCCACGCCGTCCGTGCGCGGCATGTTGAGGTCCATCAGGATCACGTCGGGGGCGTGCTGCTCCGCGGCGGTCACCGCCTCCCCGCCGTCGCGCGCCGTGGCGACCACCTCGAGGCCCGGTTGCAGGTCGAGCACCACCGCCAGCGCCTCGCGGATCGCGGTCTGGTCGTCGGCGACGACCACCCGCACCGGCTGCTCGCCGCGCTCCGCCCCGCCCCCGTACGGCTGCGGGCCCACCCGGCCCGGGTCGCGGCCGCTCATGCCGGTATCACCACACGCACCTGCCAACCTCCCGCGTCGTCACCGTCCACGATCGGTCCGGCCGTCACCGTGCCCCCCACCAGCTCGACGCGCTCGCGCATCCCGACCAGCCCCATGCCGCTGCCGGCGCCGGCCAGCGGCCGGGAGCCGTCCGGCGGCGCGGAGTTGACCACCTCGAAGGTGGTCGCCTCCGGCCCGTAGGCGAGGTGCAGCCGGACCGGTGCGCCGGGCGCGTACTTGTGCGCGTTGGTCAGCGCCTCCTGGGCGCAGCGCACGATCACCTGGGCCGGCCGGACCGGCAGTTCGTGCGGCGGACCGTCGAGGGTCAGCGTACCGGTGCCGGGGATCGACCCGAGCATGGAGCGCAGGGTGTCGAGCAGCGGCAGCGCGTCCTCACGCAGGTCGCGGACGGTGCGCTGGACCTCGGTCAGCCCGGCGCGCACCAGGCTCTGCGCGCGCTGGGTGGCCTGCCGGGCCTCGGCGGCGGCGCCGGACTCCAACAGCGCGTCGGCGACCTCCAGTTGCATGTTGACCCCGGCCAGCGAGTGCGCGAGCACGTCGTGCACGTCGCGGGCGATCCGGGCGCGTTCGGCCAGGGCCTCCGCGCGCGCCTCGGCCCGCGCGGCCAGTTCGGCCTGCTCGGCGGCCGAGCGCGCCGAGCGCAGCGACTCGGCGTGCAGCCGGTTGGAGATGCCGACCAGCACGGTGGTCCCGGCCAGCACCCCCAGGTACCACGGCACCTCGCCGGGGTCGCTGCCGATCGGGAAGAGCCGTACGGCCGCGCACATCACGGCGGTCGCCGCGGCGACCGCCAGCGCGCGGCGGCGTTCGAGGCGGAACCCGGCGTGGCCGGCGAGGTAGAAGGCGAAGAGCGAGGCGGCCCCGGAGTGGTCCTGGCTCATCAGCGCGGCCGCGGCGACGCCCCCGAAGCACAGCAGCGCGGTCTGCGGCCCGGGCGACAGCGCCCCCTCGGGGATCAGCCGCATCGTCAGCAGCAGCGAGTTGAGGACGAGCAGGCACAGCACCACCAGGCCGGTGCCGGACGTCCCGCGCGGGTGGACCAGCACCGCGCACACCGCGATGCCGGTGCCGCTGATGAAGAGCTGGAGGAGGTTGTTGTCCTGCGCGAGCCAGTGGGCCGTGGCGCGAAGTCGGTGCAACTGAAGCTCTCTTCCCGCGGTCGGCCGGGCGCCCGGCCGGCCGGTCTGCTGATCAGCCGGTCGAGCGGCCTGCCGGCCGGCTGCTGCGAAAAGCTACCAGCGCCGACGGAACGGTGGCACCGGCGCCCTCGGTGCCCTCCCGCCGTCCGGGGCGCGCAGGTCGTGCGTGTCATGCGGATCGTGCGGCGCCCCGGGCGCCGTACGGCCGGCGCGCGCGGCCCGGTGCAGCGCCACCAGCGTCTCGGCCACCATGCCGAGCCCGACCGCGAGCAGCACGCCCCGGGACCATCCGAGCAGCGCCAGCGCCGTGTGCAGCGCCGCGTCGAGCAGCCACAGCAGCAGCGCGCCGGAGCCGTACCGCAGCCAGGGCGCGCCGTCCCGCTCGCCGATCCGTACGGCCGCGCCGCGGGCCAGCCCGACGGCGACGCTGAGCAGGCAGCCCGCCCCGGCCAGTGCGGCCGTGGCCGCGGCCGGGCCGGTCGGGTGGGCGCCGCTCAGCGAGATCAGACCCTCGCAGGCGAGTGCCACCGGCGCCACCAGCGGCAGCCCGGCGTGCGGCGCCTCGCCGAGCGTCCGGCGGGCCAGGACGTAGCCGACGCCGGACACGAGGAAGACGATGTCCAAGGGGCTCATCCCGGGCCCTCCCACGTGCGTTTCCACCGGCACACCGCACGGCATGCCGCCGACACCCGCACGCTAGGCGCCGCTCCCGGCCGGGCGATCCACCCCCGGGTGGAGATCCGGGTGGAGATCGGGTGGAGATGCGGACCGCGCTCCACGTCGTGACGTTTTCCGATCACCGGCGGATACTGGAGGGCATGGATCGCACGCCCGGACGAGTGACCTCCGCACCGGGCCCCGGCGTACCCGGACCCGCCGCGCCGCAGCACCGCGCACACCCGCGGGACGCCGTCACCCAGCACCCTTGACCCAGCCTCTGACCTGCTACGACACAGGCGGCTGCCCTGGCTGCCGGCCTGGCGAGGAGATTCCCGTGAAGATGCTGATCAACGTACCGGAGACCGTCGTCCCGGACGCGCTGCGGGGCTTCGCTGCGGTGCACACCGACCTGACCGTCGACGTGGAGCGCCGGGTGATCGTCCGCCGCGGAGCGCCGTACGACGGGCAGGTCGGGCTGGTGTCAGGCGGCGGGTCGGGGCACGAACCGCTGCACGGCGGCTTCGTCGGGCGCGGCATGCTCACCGCGGCCTGTCCGGGCGAGGTCTTCACCTCGCCGGTGCCGGACCAGATGGTGCGGGCCGCGGCCGCCGTGGACAGCGGCGCGGGCGTGCTGTTCATCGTGAAGAACTACACCGGCGACGTGCTCAACTTCGACATGGCCGCCGAGCTCGCCGAGGACGAAGGCGTGCAGGTGGCGAAAGTGCTGGTCAACGACGATGTGGCGGTGACCGACAGCCTCTACACCGCCGGCCGGCGCGGCACCGGGGCGACGCTGTTCGTGGAGAAGCTGGCCGGCGCGGCGGCCGACGCGGGCGCCCCGCTGGACCAGGTCGCGGCCCTCGCCCACCGGGTCAACGAGGTCTCCCGCAGCTTTGGGGTGGCGCTCAGCGCGTGCAGCACCCCCTCGAAGGGCGGCCCCACCTTCGACCTGGGCGAGGGCGAGCTGGAGCTGGGCGTGGGCATCCACGGCGAGCCCGGCCGGGAGCGCCGCGCCATGATGACCTCGGGCGAGATCGCGGACGTGGCGGTGGACGCGGTCGTGGAGGACCTGCGCCCGGACGCGCCGGTGCTGCTGCTGGTCAACGGCATGGGGGCGACGCCGCTGCTGGAGCTGTACGGCTTCGCGGCCGAGGTGCACCGGGTACTGGCCGCCCGCAAGGTCGCGGTGGCCCGTACCCTCGTCGGCAACTACGTGACCTCGCTCGACATGGCGGGTGCCTCGGTGACGATCTGCCAGGCCGACGAGGAGCTGCTGCGGCTGTGGGACGCGCCCGTGTCGACCCCGGCGCTGCGCTGGGGCTGCTGACCGCGGTGCCCGGCCGGCGCCGGGTCCGCGGGCGCGCACCGCGCGCCGTGCCGGTTCGACCCACCGTGGAAAGGCTCACCGTATGAACGCCGTGCCCGAACAGCCCGAACTGCCGGCCGACATAGACGCGGCCCTGCTGCGCCGATGGCTCGACGCGGCGACGACCGTGATCGAGCGGGAGGCCGCCCAGCTGACCGAGCTGGACTCCCCGATCGGCGACGCCGACCACGGCAGCAACATGCGCCGCGGTTTCCTCGCCGCGCGCACCGCGATCGAGCAGGAGCCGCCGGACACGCCCGGCGGGGTGCTGGTCGCGGTGGGCCGCCAGCTGATCAGCACCGTCGGCGGCGCTTCCGGCCCGCTGTACGGGACGCTGCTGCGGCGGACCGGGAAGGCGCTGGGCGAGGCGCCGGCGGTGACCGCGGCGCAGCTGCGGGACGGGCTGGCGGCCGGGGTGGAGGCCCTGTGCCAGCTCGGTGGCGCGGTGCCGCAGGACAAGACGATGGTGGACGCGCTGGTGCCCGCGCTGGACGCGTTCGGCGCGGCGCTGGCGGCCGGCGACGGCACCGCGGTGGCGCTGACCGCGGCGGCGCGGGCCGCGGAGGAGGGCGCCGTGGCGACCACCCCGCTGCGGGCCCGCAAGGGCCGGGCGAGTTATCTGGGCGACCGCAGCATCGGCCACCAGGACCCGGGCGCGACCTCGGCGGCCCTCCTGCTCACCGCGCTCGCCGACACCGCAAGGGAGGCGTCCTCCTCATGACCGGCAGCCCCGACACCTCTGACCGCACTGACAGCACTGCCAGCACTGACACCGGCGCAAGCACCGGCACCGGCACCGGCGGGGAGTCCGCGCAGGCGCTGGTCGGGATCGTGCTGGTCTCGCACAGCGCCGCGGCCGCGAACGCCGTCGCCGATCTGGCGTCCGCGCTCAGCGGCGGCGGCGAGGTCCCGCTCGCCCCGGCCGGCGGCGGCCCGGACGGCGGGCTCGGCACCAGCTCCGACCTGATCGCCTCGGCGGCGCGCAGCGTCGACCGGGGGGCGGGTGTGGCGGTGCTCGCCGACCTCGGCAGCGCGGTGCTCACCGTGAAGGCGCTGCTGGCCGACGAGGAACTGCCCGCCGGGGCGCGGCTGGTGGACGCCCCCTTCCTGGAAGGGGCGGTCGCCGCCGTCGTCACCGCGTCCACGGGCGCGGACCTCGACGCGGTGGCGGCGGCAGCGGCGGAGGCGTACACCTACCGCAAGCAGTGACGGTTCCCCGGTGCCCCCGCACGCGGCGGGGGCACCGGGGCACGCCGGTCGGCGCGGGGGTCAGCGCGGGCGGTCAGCGCCCGTAGCGGAGCAGGTTGCGGACCATGCGGCAGGTGATGTCGGACGGCGGGTGGACGCCGATCCGCTCGGCGGTGCGGCGTATCCTCCCGTTTCCGGCCTGGGCCGGTTCGTAGACCCCCGAGTCGAGCAGGGCGATGGTCAGGCGCATCGTCTTCAGACGGCGGTTGTGCGCCACGTACCACTCACGGGGCAGGCCCGCGGGCAGCGGCTTCTTCGGCAGTGCGGCCAGCGGCGGGGATGTCTGTCGGCGGTGGTCCAGGGGCAGTGCGGCAGCGGCCATCGGCTTCCTCCTGAGGCGTCGGCCCACGCTTTCGAACACTGTCGATTTTACCGCCAAGCACTGACAAAGCCCCCTGGCCGGGCGGGGGTTCGGCGCTTACGGAAGCAGGCCCGCGGCGGCGGTCCCGGGGGCCGGGTCGACCGGCGGCGCCGGGGCGGGCGCGAACCACGTCGGCTCGTCGCGCAGCGCCTCCTCGATCCGGCCGCGGGCGATCGGCCCGAGCGGCGGCAGCTCGTCCAGCGCGAACCAGCGCACGTCCAGCGACTCGTCGTCGTTGACCCGGGCCTCGCCGCCCACCGCCCGGCAGCGCAGCACGATGTCGATGTACTGCGCGCGGTCGCCGTTGCCGTGGACCACCGGTTCGTTGCTGAAGACGCTCAGCACCCGCTCGACGACCGCGGAGACACCGGTCTCCTCCTGGATCTCCCGTACCGCGCTCTCGGCCGGCTGCTCGCCCGGGTCGGGGATGCCGCTGATCAGCGCCCAGCGGCCGGTGTCGGTACGCCGGTTGAGCAGCACCCTGCCGCGGTCGTCGAACACCACCATGACCACGCCGGGCAGCAGGAGGAGAACGTTCCCCGCCTTGCCGCGGATGTCCTGGATGAACTTGGGAGTCGCCATGCCCCGAGCCTACGAGATGCCAGGTGAACGCCACATCAGCACCAGGTTTCACGCGCTCGAAGAGCTTCCTGTGCGACGTGTCCACAGGGTGGGCCGTCACCCGTTACGGTGATCCGGACAACAGCGCCCACGCGGGGAACGCGGGTGCGGCGGCACCGTCGCGTCCGCGTGGCGGCAGGGGGTCGGGGATGGACACGACGACCGGCGGCGCGCCGCCGCACGGCAGCCGCACGGGCCGCGCCACGGGGCCGCGCCCCGGCGGGCGGCCGCTGCGGCAGGCCCGGCAGGAGCCGCGGCCGTCGGCGAGCGGGGTGGACGCCGCGGGGATGATCGTGCTGGCGTGCTGCGCGGTCTGGGCGGTGGTCTGCGCCGGCGGGCGCGCGGCCCGGCCGGAGGGCGCGCTGCTCGCGCTGCTGGCGGTCACCGCCGGATACGCGGCCGGGCGGGTGCTCGGCGCGATGCTGCCGAAGCTGACGCTCGCCGCGGGTGCGGTGACCGTGCCTGCGCTCGTGCTGGTCCCGGCGGGCCGGCTCTCCCGCGGCGGGAGCGCGCCGCCGCTGGGCTACGCCAACGCCGACGCCGCGCTGCTCGTCCTCGCCGCCGGAGCGGCCTGCTGCGCGGCCTGCGGCGTCACCGGTCCGCTCTGGCGGCTGCCGGCGGTGGTGTGGCGGAGCCTGCTGCGGCTGCTGGCGCTGACCTGCGCGCTCTCCGCGCTGCTGCTGGGGTCGTCCGCGGCCTTCGCGGCGGGCGTGGCGGTCGTGCTGTGCTCGCTGGCCGCCGCCCGGATGCGGCACCGGCTGACCGGCCTGGCCGGGCTGGCGCTGGCCGCGGCGCTGGCGGTCGGCGGCAGCTACGCGACCGCGGTCGACGCGCTGCCCGGCGGGCTGTCGCAGTCGCTGACCGGGCAGCTCACCCAGCCGCGGGTGGCGCTGTGGCACGAGGCGGTGGAGCTGGCCGAACGGCATCCGCTGCGCGGGGTCGGGCCGGGGCGCTTCGCGGAGGAGAGCACCCCGCTGCCCTCGGACACCCCGACCGCGCAGAGCCCCCAGTCCGCGCCCTTCCAACTCGCCGCGGAGCAGGGCGTGCCCGGGGTGGTCCTGCTCGGCGGCGCGTACCTGTGGACGCTGTGCGCGCTGTGGCGCTCCCCGCGCTCCACTCCGGCGGTGCTCACCGCCGCCGCCGCGCTGACCGGGCTCGGCCTGCTCGCCACCGTGGACCATGTGCTCAGCTACGCGGCGGTCACCTCGGCGGCGGGCCTCCTGGCGGGCGTGGCCACCTCCCGGCCCTGGCCGGCGCCGGCGGGCTGACTCAGCGGCCGGCGGGGTCCTGGGGCGCGGCGAGGCCGAGCATCTCGCGGATGGCGCGCACCGCGCCCTCGGCGTCGTCGACGGTCACCGTGAACCAGCGGCCGCCGCCGAGGTCGATGACGATGCCCGGCCCGCGCCGTACGACGACGGCCGTGCCCTTCTCCGGTCGCCAGCGGTAGCCCCAGCCGCCCCAGGAGCGGGGGCTGATCACCGGGGCCAGCCGGGCGCCGCTGACCTCGCCCATGGGGATGCGGCGGCGCGGCACACCGATGTGCCCGCAGCGCACCTGGACCGCCTCGCGGTCGACCCGGACGTGGACGTGGGTGAAGGCCACGGTGCCGAAGAGGACGAGCAGCCCCACGGCGAGGCAGCCGACCACCGACATCACGAGCGGGACGAGGCTGGCGGTGGGGCCGGGGCCCTCGACCGCCAGGGAGATGCCGAGCGCCACACAGGCGGCGCCCACGGCAGCGGGAACCCACTGCATACGGTTGCGGGCCCGGCCCGTCCACACACGGGACGCGCCGGTCTCCGGCCGGGGAGCGTGCGTCATGCCCGCAGCGTACCCACCCGCGGCGCGCCTGGCACCGTCCGAGCGTCAGGCCGTGGCGGCCGTCACGGCCAGGGCGGCGCCCTGGGGGTAGGCGAGGGCGGCGGCGGGCAGGGGCGCGGGGCGGCCGTTGAGGAGGACCTCGAGGGTGCCGCCGCCGGGCGTGGCGGCCACCCTGCGCAGGGCTTGGGCGGCCACGGCGTCGGCGGAGCCGTACAGCGCGGCGCCCGGTAGGACGGCGGAGATGCGGTCGGCGACGAGTTCGTAATGGGTGCATCCCAGGACGACGGCGCTTACCGCCGACGGGGTGAGGGCCGCCGCCGCGGCGATCGCCGCTTCGACGGCGTCCTGGTCGGCGTGCTGCACCGCGTCGGCCAGCCCGGGGCAGGGCACCTCGGTGATCCGGGCGCCGTTGCCGAACTCGGCGATCAGGCCGCGCTGGTAGCTGCTGCCGGTCGTGGCGGGGGTGGCCCAGATCGCCACCTCGCGGTGGGCGGCCGCCGCGGGCTTGATCGCCGGGACGGTGCCCACGACCGGCAGCCCGGGCTCGAACGCCGCCCGCAGCGCGGGCAGCGCGTGCACCGAGGCGGTGTTGCACGCCACGACCAGGCCGTCCAGCCCGTAGGCGGCCGCGGCCCGCGCGCAGTCCAGGGCCCGCGCCGCGACGTCCTGCGCCGACCGCGGGCCCCACGGCATGCCCGCCGGGTCCGACGCGAGGACCAGGTCGGCGTCCGCCCGCACCCGCCGCACCGCCGCGGCAGCGGCGAGCAGCCCGACACCCGAATCCACCAAGCCGATCTTCACGCCACCACTCTAAGCGCTCCCCCGCGACGCGCTGCCGCTGCCGCGGCCCGCACCGCCGCGCGGGCCCGGGCGCGCCGCGGGAGGTGCCCCGCGCGGGCGCCGGGCGGGAACTCGGGCAGACTGCGGGGGTGAGCGTGATGACTGGGATCGCAGGGGTGTCGTTGGTGGCGTGGGTGTGGCTGCTGGCGGGGCAGGGAGGGTTCTGGCGCACGGACGTGCGGCTGCCGCGGGGCGGCGGGCGCGCGCCGGTGCGGAGGTGGCCGGACGTGGCCGTGGTGGTGCCGGCGCGGGACGAGGCCGAGGTGATCGGGGTCAGCCTGTCCTCGCTGCTCGCCCAGGAGTACCCGGGCCGCGCGGAGGTCTTCCTGGTGGACGACGGCAGCACGGACGGCACCGGCGAGCTGGCCCGGGAGCTGGGCGCGCGGCCGGGCGCGCTGCCGCTGACGGTGACCTCCCCGGGCGAGCCGCCGCAGGGGTGGACCGGCAAGCTGTGGGCGGTGCGGCACGGGATGGCGCTGGCCGGTGAGCGCACCGGCGCGGAGTACTTCCTGCTCACCGACGCGGACATCGCGCACCGCCCGGGCAGCCTGCGGGCCCTGGTGGAGGCGGCGGTCGGCGAGGATCTGGACATGGTCTCCCAGATGGCCCGGCTGCGGGTGGAGACGGGGTGGGAGCGGCTGATCGTCCCGGCGTTCGTGTACTTCTTCGCGCAGCTCTACCCCTTCCGCTGGATCAACCGCCCGCGCGGGCGGACCGCGGCCGCGGCCGGCGGGTGCGTGCTGCTGCGGGCGTCCGCGGCGAAGGCGGCGGACGTGCCGGACGCGATCCGGCAGTCGGTGATCGACGACGTGGCGCTGGCCCGCGCGGTGAAGCGGTCCGGCGGGCGGATCTGGCTCGGGCTCGCCGAGCAGGTCGACAGCGTGCGCCCGTACCCGGACCTGGCCGAGCTGTGGCGGATGGTGGCGCGCAGCGCGTACGCCCAACTGCGGCACAATCCGCTGGTGCTGGCGGGGACCGTGCTGGGGCTGGCGCTGATCTACCTGGTGCCGCCGGTCGCGGCGGTCGGCGGGGCGGTCGCGGGCGCGTGGCCGCTGTGCGTGCTGGGCGCGGCGGCGTGGGCGGTGATGGCGGGGACCTATCTGCCGATGCTGCGCTACTACGGCCAGCCGTGGGCGCTGGCCCCGCTGCTGCCGTACACCGCGGCGCTGTACCTGCTGATGACGGTGGACTCGGCGGTGCAGCACTACCGCGGGCGGGGCGCGGCGTGGAAGGGCCGCACCTACGCGAAGCCCGACGCGACCGTGTGACGGCGGCGGGCGTGCGGAGGCGGCGGACCGGCGCGGGCGTGAGGGCACAGCGGACCGGCGGCGTACGGCCTGGCCGTACGGCCGGGCGACCGCCTCCTCAACCGTACCGTCCGGCGCTCTCCGCCCTGCGTGCGGCCTTGTTGACGTATCGTCAGGAGCGGCGGAGCGCCCGCGCGGCACACCCGGGAAACGAGGCTTTTACCTGATCACATCCTGAGATGGTGACCGTTTTCCGGGGATTCGCTCGTATTAATGAACCAAGGTCACTCACAGCACGCAAAACAACCATCCAATCGGTCTCCCCAACGACCACATCGTGGGCTTAACTTATGGCCCATGACCACCCCCCGCGGTTCGTACGGTGGCGGCTACGGCAGCTACTACCCTTCGTCTGCGTCCTTCCCGGACACCCCGATCTACGACAGCCTCGTGGCCGAGCGCGGCACCCCGCAGATCGCCCCCATCCGCGTGCCCGCGCCGTACCCCTCGTACGACTCCGGCGGCTACAACTCCTTTGGCAGCAGCGGGAATCTGCCTGCCCTGCCCGCCGCGCTCCCGGCGCTGCCGGCCGGCCCCTCGGCCCCGGCGGGGCAGATGGGCCAGCAACACCAGCAGCCCCAGCCGCAGCACCAGCAGGGGCCGGGCGGGTACCAGGGCGGCGGTTACCAGCAGCAGCCCGCGGCATATGCGCCGCAGCAGGCCGCCATGCAGCGCCCGGCGCCGGCCAACGGCTACGGCGGCTACCCTGCGCAACCGCAGCAGGCGTCGCCGTCCGGCTATCAGGCGGCCCGCCCGGCACCCCCGCGGCCGATGGCGCCCCGGCAGGGCCCGGTCGGGCACCCGGAGGAGAACTACCAGCGCCGCAACCTCGGCCTCGGCGTCCCGCCGGCGCAGCCCGGAGGGGGCTACTACCAGGGCTGAGCCAACAGCAGGCCGAGCTGCGGGCGGCAGCCGACCGGATGGCACGATGGTCGCATGACCATGCCCACCGTCAGCGCGCTGCACCTCTACCCGGTCAAGTCGATGCGTGCCACCAGCACGCCGGCGGCGGTCGTGGAGCCGTGGGGGCTCGCGGGGGACCGCCGCTGGATGCTGGTCGACGCCGCCACCGGCAAGGCGGTCACGCAACGTGAGGACGCCCGGCTGGCGTTGGTGGACACCGCGCTCGACGACCGCGGCGGGCTGCGGCTGTCCGCACCCGGCCGGGCGCCCCTGCATGTCGACGTGCCGCCGCCCGGCCCGCTGGAGACCGCGCGGATCTTCGCCGGATCGCTGGAGGTGCGCGCCGCCGGCGAGGCCGCCGCGCGGTGGTTCACCGGCTACCTCGGCACCCCGGTGCGGCTGGTCCACCTCGACCGGCCCGACCTGCGCCGGCCGATCGCGCCCGAGTACGCCCTGCCCGGCGAGACCGTCAGCCTCGCCGACGGCTTCCCGCTGCTGGTCACCACCACCGCGTCGCTCGACGCGCTCAACGAGCTGATCTCCGCGGGCGACCGGGCGAAGGAGGGCCCGCTGCCGATGGACCGGTTCCGGCCGAACGCCGTCGTGGACGGCACCGCCGCGTGGGCCGAGGACGACTGGAAGCGGGTCCGGATCGGCGAGGTCGTCTTCCGCGTGCCCAAGCCCTGCGGGCGGTGCGTGATCACCACCACCGACCAGCGCACCGGCGTCCGCGGCCGCGAGCCGCTGCGCTCCCTGGGCCGGCACCGCAACCTCGACGGCCGGCTGGTCTTCGGCCAGAACCTCGTGCCCGAGTCGTCAGGAACCCTGCACGTCGGCGACGCGTTGAGCGTGGTGGACTGACGTTCCACCCGCCTTTTCCGCACCCCCGCGGAAAGGGCGTGCATTGAACCGCGCCGGTTGCGGTAGTTGATGGGTGTGAAGGGGGTGGCCGCCGATGAGGGGTCGCACGACAGGCACCGTGCGCGGATGGCGCTGGCGGCGCAATCCGCTGCGCCGGCGCACGGACGTGGTCGAGACATGGCTCGCGCTGTTCTTCGCCGTCGCCCTGTGCGCGACACCGCTGCTGGGCTGGTGGGCGGACAGATCGGTGGGCCGCGTGCTGAGCCACGAGGTCGCCACCGAGCACGCCGAGCGCACCCTGGTGACCGCGACCCTCGCGCGCGACAAGGCGTCCGGCTCGAAGACGCGTCCCACCGAGCAGTTGCGCTGGACCGGCCCCGACGGCAGCACGCGGACCGCCACGGTCTCCTCCGACGTCGAGGTGCTCCAGCAGGGCCGGATCAAGGTCTGGACCGACCGCGCCGGCAGGTTGGCGCCGCCGCCGCTGGACTCCGCCACCGCCGGCACGCACGCGGTGCTCGCCGGGGTCGCCGCCGGGTCGGCCGCGGCCGGACTGCTGGTGCTCTCCCGCCAGTTGCTGATGTGGCGGCTGATGCTGCGCCGGCTGGAGTCCTGGGCGCGCGAGTGGGCCCGGGTCGGCCAGGACTGGGGCCGCGCCGGCGCCGGCGGCTGACCGGTCCGCGGGGGCGCGAAACCGCCCACCGGCGCGCTGCCGCAAGCCCGTTACGATGTCCACCGGGTGGCCGCGCGTCACCAGCATGCCTCCGGCCGCGCTACGGTTTGATCCCCGGTCGGCGACGCAAGAGGGTGGGGGCTGAGCAGCCCGATGGCACATGGCGTGGTGCAGGTGACCAATCCGAGCAGTTCTCGGTGGCGCCGCCGCACAGGTGAGTACGAGACCCTTGCTGCCGCGCTGGACGCGGCCGGCGACGGCGACGTGCTCTCGGTGGGTGCCGGCACCTACCGGGAGAACCTCCTGGTGGACCGCGCGGTGACGCTGCGCTGCGCGGACGGGCCCGGCACCGTGCGGCTCGCCCCCGCCTCGGGGGTGGCGCTCACGCTGCGGGGGGCCGCGCTGGTGCAGGACCTGGTGGTCGAGTGCCAGGACGTCACGTCGGCCGCGCTGCTGGTCGAGGCGGGCGCCCCGGAGCTGTCGGGGGTGCGGATCAGCACCCGCTCGGCGGTCGGCCTGGAGGTGCGCGACGGCGCCCGGCCGACGGTACGACGCTGCACCGTGGACAACCCGGCCGGGGTCGGGGTGAGCCTGCTGGAGGGCGCGGGCGGCCTGTTCGAGGAGTGCGAGGTGGTCTCCGCCGGGCAGAACGGCTTCGCGGTGCGCGGCGGCGCGACCCCGCGGCTGGAGCGCTGCCGAGTCCACCACGCCACCGGCGCGGGCCTGTCGGTCACCGGTGAGGGCAGCTCGCTGGAGGCGGTGAGCTGCGAGGTCTTCGAAGTCCGGGGCACCGGCGTGCAGTTGTCGGCGCAGGGCAGCGGGCAGTTCACCGACTGCCAGGTGCACCGCACCACCGGCGACGGCATCACCCTGGACACCGACGCGGTGCTGGCGATGTCCGACTGCGTCATCCACGACATCCCCGAGAACGCGGTGGACCTGCGGGCCCGTTCGGTGCTGACCCTCACCCGCAGCACGATCCGCGGCTTCGGCCGCAACGGCCTGTCGGTCTGGGACCCGGGCACCCGCGCGGACGCCAACCAGTGCGAGATCCACGACAGCACCGGCGACTACCCGGCGGTGTGGGTGAGCGACGGCGCGGTGACGATACTGGACTCCTGCCGGGTGCACGACGTGCCGGACGCGCTGTTCGTGCTGGACCGCGGTTCGCGCGCGGACGTGGTGGACAGCGACTTCACGCAGATCCGCAACACCGCGGTGTCGGTGAGCGACGGCGCCAGCGTGCAGCTGGACGACTGCCGGATCAAGGAGGCGGCCACCGGCGCGTGGTTCCGCGACCACGGCAGCGGCGGCACCCTCTCCCAGGTGACCGTGGACGACACCGCGACCGGGGTGATCGTCACCAAGGGCGCGGACCCGGCGCTGGAGCGCTGCACCGTCACCAACCCCGCCGAGGCCGGGGTGTACGTCTCGGCCGGCGGGCGCGGCGCCTTCACCGGCTGCCGGGTGGTCGGCAGCCGCGGCTTCGGCTTCCACATCATCGACGGCTGCCGCTCCCACCTGACCCGCTGCCGCACCGAGCGGTGCGCCCGCGGCGGCTACGAGTTCGCCGAGCCGGGCCCGGTCACCGAGGACTGCACCAGCGACCGCGCCGCGACCGACGACCTGCCCGCGCCCGTACCGTCCGCGGCGCGCACCGCCGGCGGGTCCGCCGCGGCCGGTACGCCGCCGGCCCGGGCGCTGAGCACCGGCACGCAGTCGTACGGCCTGCTGGGCGGCGTCCCGGCGCAGCGGCCGGCCGAGGTGCCGCCGCAGGACGCGCCGGTGCGGGTGGCCACGCGGGAGAGCGACGTGGTGCTCGGCGACCTCGACGCGCTGGTCGGCCTGGACAGCGTCAAGCGCGAGGTGCGCACCCTGATCGACCTGATCTCGGTCGGGCGGCGCCGGGAGCAGGCCGGGCTCAAGGCGCCCTCACCGCGCCGCCACCTGGTCTTCACCGGCTCCCCCGGCACCGGCAAGACCACGGTGGCGCGGCTGTACGGGGAGATCCTGGCGTCGCTCGGCGTCCTGGAGCGCGGGCACCTGGTCGAGGTCGCCCGGGTCGACCTGGTCGGCGAACACATCGGCTCGACCGCGATCCGCACCCAGGAGGCGTTCGACCGGGCGCGCGGCGGGGTGCTCTTCATCGACGAGGCGTACGCGCTCGCACCGGAGGACGCCGGGCGCGACTTCGGGCGCGAGGCGATCGACACGCTGGTGAAGCTCATGGAGGACCACCGCGAGGCGGTCGTGGTGATCGTGGCCGGCTACACCGCCGAGATGGAGCGGTTCCTCGCCTCCAACCCGGGTGTGGCGTCCCGCTTCTCCCGCACGATCACCTTCGGCGACTACACCGCGCAGGAGTTGCTGCAGATCGTGGAGGCGCAGGCGACCGAGCACCAGTACCGGCTCGGCGACGACGCGGCCGAGGCGCTGCTGAAGTACTTCACCGCGATCCCCAAGGGTCCCGCCTTCGGCAACGGCCGTACCGCGCGCCAGACCTTCGAGGGCATGATCGAGCGGCACGCGGTCCGAATGGCGCACGTCGACGATCCCACCCACGACGAACTCCAGCTGCTGTACCCCGAAGATCTCCCCAACCTGACGTGACGGCTGACCCGGCGGTGGAGTCGGCCTAAGATAAGCGGTCGGCCCATAGGACAACCTCACGGACGGGACGAGGTCACGGGTGAGCGACAACCAGAACCTGCTCGCTGAGCAGCGCCGGGCCCTGATCCTGGACGAGGTCCGGCGGCGCGGCGGTGTGCGGGTCAACGAGCTGACCCGCCGGCTGAACGTCTCCGACATGACGGTCCGCCGCGACCTGGACGCGCTGGCCCGCCAGGGCGTGGTGGAGAAGGTGCACGGCGGCGCGGTGCCGGTGGTGGAGCCGAGCAGCCACGAACCGGGGTTCGAGGCGAAGTCCGGGTTGGAGCTGGGCGCGAAGGAGGCGATCGCGCGGACGGCCGCCACCCTGGTGCCGCCGGGCGCCGCGATCGCGCTGGCCGGCGGCACCACCGCCTACGCGCTGGCCCAGCAGCTCCTGGACGTGCCGGACCTGACGGTGGTGACCAACTCCGTGCGGGTCGCGGACGTCTTCCAGTCCGGGCAGCGCACGGCCGGCGGCGCCCACGGCGCCGGTGCGGCGACCGTGGTGATCACCGGCGGGATGCGGACGCTGTCCGAGACGCTGGTCGGGCCGGTCGCGGACCGGGCGATCCAGTCGCTCCACTTCGACCTGCTCTTCCTGGGCGTGCACGGCATCTCGGTGGAGGCGGGGCTGTCCACGCCGAACCTCGCGGAGGCCGAGACCAACCGCCAGTTCGTCCGCTCCGCGCGGCGCGTGGTGGTGATCGCCGACCACACCAAGTGGGGCACGGTGGGCCTGAGTTCCTTCGCCGCCCTGGAGGACGTGGACACCCTGGTCACCGACGCGGGCATCCCCGAGGTGCTGCGCGAGGAGATCGCCGAGCACCTGCCGGACCTGATCGTGGCCGGCGAGCCCGGCCCGCCCGCCGCCGACTGAACCGCGGCGGCGCGCGGGCCGGATGGCCGCCGGGCCGGCCGCGGCCTCAGCGGGTTCAGCCGTTGCCGGTTCAGCCGCCACCGGTTCAGCCGTTGCCGGTTCAGCCGTTGCCGGTGACCAGGGACCACGCGTGGCTCGGGGAGAGCACCACCAGCAGGACCACCACGAGCAGCAGCACAGCCGCCACCCCGCGCAGCCGGCCGCGGCGCAGCGTCCGCCGGTCGCCCTCGTCGGTGCGGCCGGTCCGCCAGGAGGTGTCGGCCGGTGCGGCCGCGGTCCTGCGCCGGCCGCGGCGCCGCCGGCTGCCCTGCGCGGCGGCCTGCTCCTGCTGCTCCCGCAGCCGGCGCGCGACGATCCGGGCGCGCGCGGACGGCTCCTTGGGCGCGGACGCGCGGATGTCCCGCTCGTTGTCGGAGAGGAACTGTTCCCACACCTCGTCCGGGATGGACGACTCCCCTTCCGGGGTGGGCGCGGAGTCTGTGGTCATCGGGCGGGCTCTCATCTCGTCCAGGACGGCCGGGGTGAGGTGCCGGGCTGCACGCCTCCCCCAGGCGGTACGGCTTCGATCCAATATACGTTCGTGCGGCGCCCGGTGGCGCGGGCTCCGGCAGCGGCCCGGAAAACCGGGGTGCCGGGCGGGCCCGGGGCCGTCGCTCAGCGGTACTCGGCCAGCCGCGGCCGGACCGCCAGTAGTACCAGCGCCGCGGCGGCGCCGAGCGCGCCCGCCGGCACGGCCGGCCACCCGCCGAGGGCGCCGCGGGCGTCGCCGGCGTGGTGGGCGAAGTCGTCGAGGCGGCGGGCGGCGAGCTGGTCCAGGGTGGTCGCGAAGTCCCAGAAGTCGAAGGCGATGTCGCCGCGGCCGACGGTGGTCAGCAGCACCGCCGCCTCGTCGGTCCGCCCGGCGTCCTTCAGGCGGCGCAGCGCGGTGTCGTCGGCGCGGAAGCGGCGGTAGCGGGTGAGGACGTCCTCGTAGGCGGGGCGCTCGGCGGCGGTGGCGTAGCCGTCGGGGGCCAGCAGGGTGTCGAGGCGCTTGGTGAGGGCGGTGTAGCGGGCCGCGTCGCTGCGGCCGAGGTCGTCGCCCTGCACGAACCAGCGGCTCTCGGCCGCGGCGGCCTGCGCGGCCACCGCGCCCGCCTCGGCCAGCCGGGACCAGGGCCGCAGCCCCTGGCTGTCGGCGGTGCCCGCGGCGCCCGCGCCGGAGCTGAGGGCGACGGTGCCGGCCAGGCACACCGCGAGCACCGCGGCGGTCGCGGCGACCAGCGGCGGGCTGAGCAACCGCCGGTAGGCGCGGGCCAGTTCGCGCTGCCACCACAGCAGGAAGAGCAGGGCGGCGGCGCCGAGCGCGCCGACCACGGCGATCCAGCGGCGGGTGTCGGTGTGCACTTTCGCGGCGGCGCGGCCGGCCTGCTGCCGGTAGTCCGCCGCAAGCTTGTCGGCCGTCGGCAGCAGAGTCTGCGTCATGACGGCGCCGGCTTGGGCGTTCATGGCCACGGTGACGGCGGGCGGGTGGCCGGCCAGGCGGTCGGGCGACTGCTCGTCGACGAAGGCGGCGCGGCCGCTGAGGTCGTCGTAGCGGCTCAGTCCGTCGAGGAGTGCGCCCACCTGGTCGCTGTGGGCACTGTCGCCGCTCAACTGCCTTAGCGCGTCACTGACTTCCGTGCGCCGCTGCTGGGCGGTGATGAGCGCTTCGAGTTGGTTGCCGACGTAGGCGCCGCTGCCGTCGGCGGACATGCCGGGCGCGAGGGTGTCGGCGTGCTGGGCGTCGAGGTCGGCCAGCGCGAACCTCAACTGGGCGGCGACGGCGGCGCGTTCGGACACCGTCGTGCGCAGTCGCGAGGTGTCGCCGCGGACGGTGACCGCGCCGATCACGGCGGTGGCGCACAGGGCGGCGAGCAGCAGGACGGCCAGCGCCGCGCGGGCGCCGAGCAGGCCCGGGCCGGTCAGCCGCAGCCGCAGCCGGCGGCGGGCACGGTAGGGCTCGGGCGGGGCGGCGGGCGGTGTGGACCGCGCCTCGGGCTCGGCCGGCCCGGCGGCCCTTCGGCTCGTCAACTGCGACGTGGTCATGCGGTGACGCTAGGTGCGGGCGGCGAAACCCCGGTGGCTGTCCGGCGGCCGTACGGTGTCCTGGCTGTAACGGAACGGAACGGGCGGCGGAACCAGGGCAGTTGGGGGCGCGCGGTGCGGCGGGAGCGCCGTCAGCGGGCGTCCTCGGCCCGGTCCTGCGCGCCCTCGCCGGGGGCGGGCGGTTGTGTGCGCCACAGGGCGTGCTCGCGGCGGGCCCAGGCCCGCTCCACCCGGCCGGTGCGCAGGCCGCGGCGCGCCTCGGGGTCGGCGGCGGCGAACCAGACGTGCCCGGTGATGACGGCGGCCACCAGCAGCGCGAGCCAGTCGTGCACGAAGGTGGCGCCGGTGCGCCACACCAGCGGGCTCAGCCGCGGGAACCACATGAGCAGCCCGGTGCCCAGCATGACCAGGACCGCGCCGACGGCGAAGGCCGCGTAGAGCTTCTGGCCGGCGTTGAACTTGCCCGCGTGCAGCCGGTCGCGGCGCCGCTCGCGCAGGGCGGTGCGCAGCCAGGCCCGGTCGTGCGGGAAGAACCGGCCCAGCCGCCTGGTGTCGGCGCGGTAGGCGCGGGAGGTGAGGCCGAGCAGGAGCGGCACCGGCAGCAGGATGCCGGACCACTCGTGGACGGTGACCACCAGCCGGCGGCGGCCGACGATCTCGGCGAGCGGCGGGAAGTACAGGCAGGCGGCGCTGGCCACGCAGACCGCCATGAGGGTGTTCAGGGTGCGGTGCACCCAGGTCTCGGCGCGGGTGAAGCGCCGTACCGTGCCCGGCGGGACCGGGCGGTCACGACGTCGGCGCGTCATGGCGGCCGTTGGACTTTCCGACCCATCCGTCGACGTCATATCCGTACTGCTCCCAGTAGCCGCGTTGCACGTGCTCGGTGACGGTGATGCCGGACAGCCACTTCGCGGACTTGTAGAAGTACATCGGGGCCGCGTAGAGGCGCACCGGGCCGCCGTGGGCGGCGGTGACCGGCTTGTCGTTCATGGTCAGGGCCACCAGCATGTCGCTGCGGCGGGCCTGGGCGAGGGTGAGGCTCTCGGTGTAGACGCCGTCGAAGCAGGTGAAGTGCACCGCGGCGCCGGGGGACTTCACGCCCGCGGCGTCGAGCAGGGTGGACAACCGCACCCCGGAGAACGCGGTCTTCGGCACCCGCCAGCCGGTGACGCACTGCACGTCGCGCACCAGCCGCACCTGGGGCAGCGCGCGCAGGTCGGCGAGCGCGTAGGAGGCGGGGTGGTCCACCAGGCCGCCGACGGTCAGCCGGTAGTCGCTCTCGCCGCGGTGCGGGATGGAGTCGGAGACGGAGTAGAACCGGAAACCGCCACCGCCGGGCAGCAGTCCGGTCACCCCGGTCGGGTCCTTCGCGCTGACCGAGGCGAGGATCGAGTCGAGCCGGCCCTGCACCGCGCCGCCGACCGCGACGCCCGCGGCGCCGAGGCCGAGCATGCCCAGCACCACCCGCCGCCCGACCGGCGTGCCGCGGCCGTCCTCGGGGCCGGGCGCGGCGTCCGCCGCGGGCCCGGCCGTCTGGTTGTCCATGCAACGATTCGAGCACGCGCAGGTGCCGAAAGCCAGTGGCGGCGGCCGATTCCGTCCTTCCTCACACCGGCGGCGGGCCGCGGCCCGTCAACTCCCGCCCGGCCCGGCCCCGTCGACTGCCCCGTCGACTGCCGCGTCGACGGCCGCGAGCAGGTCGGCCAGCGCGGCGTCGAAGGCGGCGGGCTGCTCCAGGTTGGGCAGGTGCCCGGCGCCCTCGACGACCACCAGCCGCGAGCCGGCGATGTGTTCGTGCAGGAACCGCGCGTCGGAGACGGGTGTGAAGACGTCGTCGCGCCCGACGGCCACCAGCGTGGGCACCGCGATCCGGGCCAGCGTCGGGGTGTAGTCGGGGCGTTCGGCCCGGCCGCGCAGAGCGGCCGCGGCGCCCTGCGGTGGCGCGCCGAGCATCATCCGCAGCACGTGCGCGGCCACCTCGGGCCGGTCGCGTACGGTCGCGGGGCCGACCATCGAGTCCAGCACGCCGTGCGCGTAGGCCGCCATGCCGTCGCGTTCCAGCACCGCGGCCCGGTCGTACCGCTCCTTGCGGCCGGCCTCGGTCTCGGCCCGCGCGAAGGTGTCGGCGAGCACCAGCCCGGCCACGCGCCCGGCGAACCGCCGCTGGAACTCCAGCACCACCTGGCCGCCCATGGACAGCCCGCACAGCACGGCCCGCGGGATGCCGAGCGCGTCGAGCAGCGCGGCGAGGTCGCCCGCGAACACGTCGAGTCCGGTACGGCCGGGCTGTACGGTGCTCGCGCCGTAGCCGCGCAGGTCGGGGACGACCACCCGGCGCCCGGCGCCGAACGCGGCGGCCTGCGGGGCCCACATCGTGCGGTCGAAGGGGTGCCCGTGGACGAGCAGCAGCGGCACCGGCCCGGTGCTGCCGCCGCCGGGCGCGTCCGCTCCCCCGGCGCTGTCGTCGTACCCGATGGTGACCCCGCCCACGGCTACCGTGCCCACCTGGCGCTTCCCCCTGCCCGTCCGGCGGCGCCCCGGTCGGCCCCGTGCCGGGCAAGGTACGCCCCGGTGCGGCGGGCTGTCACCGTGCGGCGGCGCGGAGAAGTCCGTCGAGCCACGCCTGGTGGCCGTTGAGCATCGGGTTCGGCACCTGCCCGGCCAGTTCCGCGGCGGGCCGGCCGATCTGGGATTCCTGCGTCAGGACGCGGACCCGCCCGCCGTCGAGGTCCTCCACCAGCCACGCGTGCAGCACGTCGAGCCGCTCGTCGGGGCCGCCGTCCTGCCGGGCGGTCCAGGACAGCCGGCCGGGCGTGCCCGCCGCGGGGGCGGCGAACTCCACGACCCGGGCGGCCAGCGGCGGGAAGCCGAAGGTGCCGAAGCGGAAGTCCCGGCCGTCCGCGAGCACCGGGCCGCCGCCGTCGGGGAAGGAGATGTCGGCGACGTTGTCGTAGTACGACTCCCAGGTGGAGGTGTCCGTGAGCAGGCGCCACACCTGCGCGGCGGTCACGCCCCTGACGACGACTTCGTTGGAGACGAAGTTGTCGCCGGTGCCGGGCAGGTACTTCTCGGGCCAGTTGATCGCGTTCTGCGTGGTCATGACGGGGTCCTTCGCGGTCGTGCGGTGGGTCAGCGGTTCTCGGCCGGCGGCGGCTCGGTCAGCGCGGCCCGCTCAGCGGTTCTCGGCGCGGCGCGGCGCGGTCAGAGCTTCTTGAGGAGTTCGGCCGCGAGCGGGCCGGAGGAGGCCGGGTTCTGGCCGGTGACGACATTGCGGTCGACCTCGACGTGCGGGGCCCACGGCTCGCCGACCGACACCTCCACCCCCGCCGCGTTGAGCCGGTCCTCCAGCAGCCACCTGGCCTGGTCGGCCAGTCCGCCCTGGCGTTCCTCGGCGTTGGTGAAGGCCGTGATCCGGTGGCCGGCGTAGGCGTTGGTGCCGTCCGGCCGTACGGCGGCGAGCAGCGCGGCCGGGCCGTGGCAGACCACGCCCACCGGCAGGCCGCGCTCCAGGGCCCGGGTCAGCAGCCGCCCGGAGTCCGCGTCGACTGCCAGGTCCTCCATGGGGCCGTGGCCGCCGGGGACGTAGACCGCGTCGACGCCCTCCAGATCCGCGTCGGCCAGGGCGATCGGCGCCGCGAACTCCGGGGCGCCGTCCAGGATGTCCCGCACTCGGCGGGCGTTGTCCGCGCCGCCGTTGACGGCGGGCGCCAGGCTCGCGCCGTCCACCGGCGGGACCACGCCGCCCGGGGTGGCGACGGCGATCTCGTGGCCGGCGGCCCGGAACATCTCGTACGGGACCGCCGCCTCCTCGGCCCAGTAGCCGGTGGGGTGGGCGGTGCCGTCGGCCAGCGTCCACCGGTCGGCTCCGGTCATCACGAACAGAATCTTCGCCACGTGTCTCTCCCGTGTCCTGGATGTGCCGTCTGCTGCCGCCGCCGTGGCCGGGGCGGCCGCCGCCCGCGTCGGCGCCGACGGGCTGCCTCTTCGACCGTAGGCCGAAACGCCATCCGGCAACCAATCGGTCCGCCGATGTCCGCCATCGGAACTCTGATGCCGCCGATTGTTACGGTGGCGGCCATGGGGCACCCGATACCGGCCGACGGCAAGCAGCTGCCGCCACACGCGGACCTGAACCTGCTGCGGACGTTCCTGGCGGTGTACCGGACCGGCTCCTTCACGGCGGCCGCGCCGCGCCTCGGGCTCTCCCAGCCCACGGTGACCGCGCAGATCCGCGCCCTGGAGCAGCAGACCGGCCGCGAGCTGTTCACCCGCCTGCCGCGCGGCGCGCAGCCCACGCCGTACGCGCACGAGCTGGCCGGGCAGGCGGCCGGACCGCTGGACGCCCTGGCCGCGCTGGCGGAGACCGGCGCCGTGGCCGCGCCGGTCCGGCTGGCCGGGCCGTCGGAGCTGCTGTGCGTACGCGTGCTGCCCGCGCTGGCCCCGCTGACGGCCGACGGCGTACGGCTCCGGGTCGCCCAGGGGCTGCCGGAACCGCTGCTGGAGGAGATGCGCTCGGGCCGGCACGACCTGGTGATCGCCACCCGGCGCCCGCGCGGCCGGGCCCTGGAGTCGGTGCCGCTCGCCGACGAGGAGTACGTCCTGGTCGCCGCCCCCGCCTGGGCCGGGCGCCTGCCGCCGCGCACCGGCGGGGACGGCCTGTGCGCGGCGCTGCGCGAGGTCCCGCTGGTGGCGTACGCCGAGGACCTGCCGATCGTGCGGCGCTACTGGCGCACCGTCTTCGGCCGGCCGCTCGGCGCCCGCCCGGCGGTCACCGTGCCGAACCTGTACGCGGTGCTGTCGGCGGTGAACGCGGGCGCCGGATACAGCGTGCTGCCTCGCTCCTTGTGCCAGGAGTACCTGGACACGGGCCGGTTGGCGCTCCTGCACAACCCGGCGGAGCCGCCGCTGAACACCCTCTTCCTCGTCCGGCGGCCGGGCGCCGACACCCATCCCGACGTGCGCCGCGTCCAGGACCGGCTGCGGCAGGCCGCGGCCGCCTGGTAGCGCCGGGGCCGCGCCGGCGGGCCGCGGGTGCGGGGGCGCTCCGGACGGGCGGGCGGTAAAGGCGCCGTAAGACTCCGAGTTGCGCCCGCCCCCACAACGGGTGAACCTGATTACGCATCACGGAGTACTGCCGCAGTCACTCTACGCATTCCCGCTCAAGTGTTCCCATCGGAGCGGTGCATCCCGGCCCCGCAGGGCGCCGGCCCCACCGCGGAGGGAGTCGCAGCCGTGATCATGCAATCCGACCAGACCGACCCGGTACGCCATGAGTGCGCACTCGAACTCGAGGCGCATCCGTACCGCATCCAGCAGATCCGCCGCATCGTGTCGGCCCAACTGCGTTACTGGCGGGTGGAGTCGCTCGTCGACGCGGCCTCCACCGGCATCAGCGAACTGCTGGCGAACGTGCACCGGCACGCGCGTCCGGACAAGCAGTGCGCGGTGCAGCTCACCCTGGTGCCCGGCCGCCTCACCGTGGCCGTCACCGACCACGACACCCGGCTGCCGCACCTCCAGCCGATGGAGCCGACCGCCACCACCGGCCGCGGGCTGGCGATGGTCGAGGCGATGTGCGACAGCTGGGGCACCGACCTGCTGCCCGACGAGAGCGGCAAGGTGGTGTGGTTCGTGCTGCGCACGCCCACCCAGCAGCCGAAGCTCGTCCCGCTGCGGTCCGTCACGGTCCCGCTGGAGGAGACCGCGGCGACCGCGGCCCCGGAACTCGCCGTCGCCTCGGTCGCCTGACCGCCCGCCGGGCCCGCCGGACGCGACCGGCCCGAGCGGCCCGACCCCGCCCCACCGCAGCCGCGGACGTGCACCGCAGAAGTGAGCGCCGGACCGGCCGCCGCCTCCCGTGAGCAGGGAGGAGGCGGCCGGTCCGGCGGGCGGGCGGGCGGCGTTGTCGTCCGGCGGGCGGGCGGGAGGCGGGCGGCGTTGTCGTCCGGCAGGCCCGGCGGCGTTGTCACACCCTCGCCCTACCGTGGAGGCATGTGGCGGAGCACAGGCATGGGCTGGCGGGAGGAGGGCGCCCGCTGGACGTGGTGGCACCCCTCGTACGGCCGGCGCGCGAGCCCGCTGCCGCTCGGCGCCGAGCTGCGGTTGGCGCTGGACGCCGCCGCGGTCCGGCGCTGCGCGGGCGTGTGGCGCGCGGACCGCGCCGTCCCCTGCCCGCGGGGCGCCGAACTGCCGCCGGCCGCGCGGCGCGACCAGTGCGAGGAGTGCGGGGCGCTGGACCGCAGGTCGTCGGTGGCCGCGGACACCGTGCCGGACGACCCGCGGCCGTACCGCGTGTACCTGGCGTACTTCGGGCCCGGCCTGCTCAAGGTCGGCATCACCGCGGCGGCCCGCGGGCGGCTGCGGCTGCTGGAGCAGGCCGCGGTGTGCTTCGCCTTCCTCGGCGAGGGCCCCCTGATGGCGGCACGCCGCACCGAATCGGTGCTGGGCGCCGCCCTCGGCGTACCGGACCGGGTCGCGGACCCGGCCAAGCGGGCGGCCCGGCACCGGCTGCCGGGCCCGGCGGACCGCGCCGCGGAGGTGGCGCGGCTGCACGCGCGGGTCACGGCGCTGCGCGACCGGCTGCCGGAAGCGCTCACCCTCGCGGAGCCGCGCTGCGTGGACCACGCCGGGCTGTTCGGGCTCGCCGCCGACCCGCCGCCCCCTCCCCCGGCCGCCGAGGTCACCGCGCTGCTGCCCGGGCACGCCCTGGCCGGCACGGTCCGCGCGGTCGCCGGGCACGACGTGTACCTGGACACGCCCGGCGGCCCGCTGCTCTTCGACGCCCGGCTGGCGGCGGGCTGGCCGCTGCGCCGTCCTGCCGCCGACCAGGACCCGGCGGCGTCCGCCCCGGCCCCGACCGCGCCGCTGCGCTCCCCTCCCCCGCTGCCGGAGGCCCTGTTCTGACCGCGCTTCCGACCGCGCTTCCGACTGCGCGCCGGACACCGTGCACCGGCCCTGCGCGGGCGCGCGGTGGACCGGGCGGGTCTCACCACGTGACCGGGCGCGTTTGCCGGGCCCGAAGTTCCGGGCAATTCGTAGGGGTCTACGGAGAAGGGGGCACCGTGATCATCTGGGTGAACGGGGCGTTCGGCGCCGGCAAGTCCGGCGCGGCGCGCGAAATGCTGGACCTGGTACCGGAGAGCACCCTGTACGAGCCCGAGGTGCTCGGCGAGTGCCTGCGCCGACTGCTGCCGGAGAAGCGGCTCCAGGAGGCCACCGACTACCAGGACCTGGCGATCTGGCGGCGGTTGGTGGTGGAGACCGCGGCCTCGCTGCTCGCCGAGGTCGGCGGGGTGCTCGTCGCACCGATGACGCTGCTGCGCCAGGAGCACCGCGACGAGATATTCGGCGCGCTCGCGGCCCGCGGCATCGAGGTGCGGCACATCCTGCTCGACCCGGGAGAAACGATCCTGCGCGCCCGGATCACCGCCCGGGCCGAACACCCCGGCGAGCCGGGCGCCGACGACGCCGCCCGCCGCTGGGCACTGGACCGTATCGCCGACTACACCGCGGCGCTGCCCTGGCTGACCGGCGACGCGTACGTCGTCGACACCGCAGGGCTCGACCCGCGGCAGACCGCGGTGGCCGTCGCCGAGGCGGTCGGCCGCGGCGAGGGCGTGTGCGGCATCGTGCAGACGCCCGAGCCGCGCGCGGAGACGGTGGCCGCGGGTGTCCTGCTCTTCGACGACGCCGACCGCGTGCTGCTGGTCGACCCGACCTACAAGCCCGGCTGGGAGTTCCCCGGCGGCATCGTCGAGCGCGGCGAGTCGCCGGTCCGGGCCGGGCACCGCGAGGTCGCGGAGGAACTGGGCATCGAGCTGACCGGCGGCCTCGAACTGCTCGTCGTGGACTGGGAACCGCCCCAGCCGCCGGGCCACGGCGGGCTGCGCCTGCTCTTCGACGGCGGCCGGATGCCCTCCTCCGACATCGGCCGGCTGCTGCTGCCCGACACCGAACTGCGCGGCTGGCGCTTCGTCACCGAGGACGAGGCCGCCGGACTGCTGCCCCCGATCCGGCTGGACCGGCTGCGCTGGGCGCTGCGCGCCCGCGAACAGGGCCGCGCCCTCAACCTCGCCGCCGGCCAGCCCGCCCGCTGACCGGCCGCGCCGCGCCCGGCCCCGTTCCGCGGGTGCCGGGCGCGCGGCGCGGGAGCGCGGACGGGTCAGTTCGCCCGGGCGGCAGCGTAGCGGCGCAGGAAGAGCGCCTCGGTCAGGGCCAGGCGCTCCAGTTCCTGCGGCGAGACGCTCTCGTTGACCGCGTGGATCTGCGCGTCCGGCTCGCTGAGGCCGATGAGGAGGATCTCGGCGGACGGGTAGAGGGTGGCGAGGGTGTTGCACAGCGGGATCGAACCGCCCTGGCCGGCGATCGCCATCTCCTGGCCGTACGCCTCCCGCATGGCCGCGGACATCGAGGCGTACGCGGGGCTGGCGGTGTCGGCGGCGAAGGGCTGGCCGCTGCCGCGCCGCTCCACCCGCACCTTCGCGCCCCACGGCGCGGCCGCGCGCAGGTGGTTCTCCAGCGCCTCCGCGGCCTCGGCGGCGTCGGTGCCGGGCGGCACCCGGACGCTGACCAGGGCGCCGGCCTCCGCCTGGACGGACGGGGTGGCGCCGACCACGGGCGGGGCGTCGATGCCGAGGACGGTCACGGCCGGCCGGGCCCACAGGCGGTCGGCGATGGCGCCGCCGCCGACGAGGCCGACCCCGTCGAGCACCTTGGCGTCCTTGCGGAAGTCGGCCTCCTCGTAGGCCAGTCCGGTCCACTCGCCGGTGTTGTCCAGGCCGTCCACGGTGGTCGCGCCGGAGGCGTCGCGCAGCGAGGCGAGCATCTGGATGAGCGCGGCCAGCGCGTCGGGGGCGGCGCCGCCGAACTGCCCGGAGTGCAGGTTGCCGGCGAGGGTGGACACCCGCACCTCGGCCATCGCCATGCCGCGCAGCGAGGCCGTGACCGTGGGCAGGCCGACCCGGAAGTTGCCGGTGTCGCCGATGACGATGGCGTCCGCGGTGAGCAGTTCGGGGTGCTCCTCGGCGTAGCGCTCCAGGCCGCCGGTGCCCTGCTCCTCCGAACCCTCCACGATCACCTTGACGTTGACCGGTACACCGCCGTGCGCGCGAAGCGCCCGCAGCGCGGTCAGGTGCATCAGCAGGCCGCCCTTGCAGTCGGCCGCGCCGCGCCCGTACCAGCGGCCGTCCCGCTCGGTCAGCTCGAACGGCGGGGACAGCCACTGCGCCTCGTCCAGCGGCGGCTGCACGTCGTAGTGCGCGTACAGCAGCACCGTGGGCGCGCCGGCCGGGCCGGGCAGCAGGCCGTAGACCGACTGGGTGCCGTCCGGCGTGTCGAGCAGGGCGACGTCCTCGAAGCCGTCCGCGGTCAGCGCCGCCGCGATCCAGTCCGCCGCCTTCCGCAACTCGCTGCGCGGGTACTGCCGCTCGTCGGCCACCGACGCGAAGGACACCAGCTCGGCCAGTTCGGTCCTGGCACGGGGCATCAGCGACGCGACGGTGCCGGCCAGCGGGCCGGACGGCTCAGCCTGCGGCTCGGACGGCTGCGGGGCCTCGGACTTCGGATCTGACGACATGAACGCTCCTGGTAGGGACGGGCGGCACGGCCGGACGAACGCCGGCAAAGCGTGACAGGCACCGGCAGACCGGTGCCCCCGCCGGGGCCGGCGGGCCGCTGCCGATGGTGCCACAGCGAGCCCTAGGCCACGGGCGCAATAGGATGCTTGCGGACAGCGCTGAACAGCGAGGACAGCCGAGCGTGGCGAGCGGGAGCGAAAACGACGTGAGCGGTGAGCAGCCGGCCCAGGGCAGCAGTGCGGAGAACGACGGGACCGAGCCGGTCTGGGACGTCGTGGTGGTCGGCGCGGGACCGGCGGGCGCCTCGGCGGCCCACGCGGCGGCGGTGACCGGCCGGCGGGTCCTGCTGCTGGAGAAGGCCGAGCTGCCGCGCTACAAGACGTGCGGCGGCGGCATCATCGGGCCGTCCCGGGACTCGCTGCCACCGGGCTTCGAACTCCCGCTGCGCGACCGAGTGCACGCGGTGACCTTCAGCCTCAACGGCCGGCTGACCCGCACCAAGCGCTCGCGCCAGATGCTCTTCGGCCTGATCAACCGGCCGGAGTTCGACGCCGGGCTGGTGGACGCGGCGCGCGAGGCCGGCGCCGAGGTGCGCACCGGGGTGACCGTCTCCCGGGTGGAGCAGCACGGCCCGGGCGTGCCCGACCGTCGTACGGTCGCGGTCGTGGTGACCGGCAGCGCGGGGGCCGGGCGCGGCGAGGAGCAGACCGTCTACGCCCGCGCGGTGGTCGGCGCCGACGGCAGTGCCAGCCGGATAGGAGCACACGTCGGGGTGAAGCTCGACCAGGTCGACCTGGGCCTGGAGTCGGAGATCCCGGTGCCCGCGTCGGTCGCGGAGGACTGGGCCGGCCGGGTGCACATCGACTGGGGCCCGCTGCCGGGCAGTTACGGCTGGGTCTTCCCCAAGGGCGACTCGCTGACCGTGGGCGTGATCTCCGCGCGCGGCGACGGCGGCGCCACCAAGCGCTACCTCGACGACTTCGTGGCCCGGCTGGGCCTTGCCGGGTTCGAGCCGAGCGTCTCCTCCGGGCACCTGACCCGCTGCCGCGCCGACGACTCGCCGCTCTCCCGCGGCCGGGTGCTGGTCTGCGGCGACGCGGCGGGGCTGCTGGAGCCCTGGACCCGCGAGGGCATCTCGTACGCGCTGCGCTCCGGCCGGCTGGCCGGCGAGTGGGCGGTGCGGATCGCCGAGGCCCATGACGCGGTGGACGCGCGCCGCCAGGCGCTCAACTACGCCTTCGCGGTCAAGGCGGGGCTGGGCGTCGAGATGGGCGTGGGGCGGCGGATGCTGGCGCTGTTCGAGCGGCGCCCCGGGCTGCTGCACGCGGCGCTCACCACCTTCCCGCCGGCCTGGCGGGCGTTCGCCGGGATAACCCGCGGCAAGCGGTCGCTGGCCGAGCTGGTGCGTACGCACTCCCTCGCCCGCCGCGCGCTGGACGCCGTCGACCGCACCTGACCGGACGCGCGGGGGGCCGGGCCGGCGGGGGTGCTCAGCCGGGCCGGTCGGCCCGCCGCTCGCCGCCGCTGCGGGCGGCCTGCCGCACCACCCGCCGCGGCCGGTGCGGGGTGACCAGCGGTACGAGCGGCGCGGCCGTGTCAGGGGCAGCCGTGTCAGGGGCGGCCGTGTCGCCGGGGCCGCCGCCGTAGCCGCGCGGGAGGAGCGCCGGTGCGGGCGGCGCGGCCCGGCGCTGCTGCCGGGTGCGGCGTTCGAAGCGGTGCAGGGTGAGCACGACCCGGCCGAAGAACAGCCCGGCCGCCAGGACCGCCGCGGCGCCGAGCCACGTGTCGCGGACCGGGCCGCGCACCGCGCCCGCCAGCACCGGCGCGGCCGCCACCACGAACCCGGCCGCGCCGAGCACCGCGGCGGTGGCCAGGGCGTACATCGCCTCGACCGCGGCGGCCTCGCGCTCGGCCTGGGTCCGGCGCCCGGTCAGCCCGTGCCCGCCGCTGCCGCCCCTGTTCCCGGTGTTCCTCATGCCCGCCTCCCCCTGCGCTCGCGCCGCCCGCCCCTTGCCCATGGCGCCGGCACGGCAGTAGACGGCGTACGGTCCGGCCGCGTTCCCCCGAAGGCGCGTGCTGCGCCCGGCGGTCGGCCGCCGGTGACAACAACGGGCCGGCCCCGCGCGTTCCCTCCTCGCGCGGGGCCGGCCGGTCGTGCCGGGACGTCCGTGGGGACGCTCCGGTGGTTCGGTCGCGTACGGTCTTGCGGGTCAGTCGCGTACGGTCACCCGGCTGCCGTCGTCCTCAGCGGCGCGGGCCGCCTCGGTCTCGGAGGAGGCCACGAGGATGCCGTAGCTGGGACGGCGCCGGCGCAGCCCGCTCAGGGTCAGCAGCAGCCCGGCGAAGCCGACGCCGGTGACGACCCACAGGCCGGTCCGGTAGCTGTCGAGGGTCTCCTGCGGGCTGGCGGCGTGGCCGCTCGCGCCGGAGGTGACCACCGCGGTGACCACGGCGAGGAAGATCGCGCCGCCGACCTGGAAGGAGGTGTTCAGCAACCCGGAGACCATGCCCTGCTCCTCGTCGCGCACCCCGTTGGTCGCCTGGATGTTCAGCGCCGGGAAGGCGGTGGCGAAGGCGGCGCCCAGCAGCAGCATCGACGGCAGGATGACGGCCGCGTAGCTGGGGTGCAGGCTCAGCCGCAGGAACAGGACGTAGCCGACGACCAGCGAGGTGAAGCCGGCCGCGATCACCCGCGGGGTGCCGAAGCGGTCGACGACCGGCCCCATCCGGGTGGACAGGATCGCCACCAGCGAGCCCGCGGGCAGGAACGCCAGCGCGGTCTGCATGGCGCTGTAGCCGAGGATGTTCTGGAGGTACTGCGTGACCAGGAACTGGAAGGCGACGTAGGACCCGAAGAAGGTGGCGGCGCCGAGGTTGGCGCGCACCTGCCGGGAGTCGCGGAGCACCCCGAGCCGGACCAGCGGGTGGGACGAGCGCTGCTCGATGGCGGTGAAGGCGGCGAGCAGGGCCGCGACCGCGGCGAAGGAACCGAGGGTGCGGGCGGAGGCCCACCCGGCGGACGACGCGGAGACCACGGTGAACACCAGGAGCAGCATGGCCCCGGCCCCGGTGACGGCGCCCGGGAGGTCGAAGCCCCGCCCGCCGGCCTTCTCGCGCGGCGACTTGGGGATCAGCTTGAGCCCGGCGACCAGGGCCACCACGGCGACGGGCGCGGGCAGCAGCATCGTCCAGCGCCAGCCGGCCTCGGTGAGGAAGCCGGAGAGCACCAGGCCCATCGAGAAGCCGGTGGCGCCGCAGCTGGAGTAGATGGTCAGCGCCTTGTTGCGGACCGGGCCCTCGGCGAAGCTCGTGGTGATGATGGACAGGCCCGCGGGCGCGGTGAACGCGGCGCTGAGGCCCTTGACGAAGCGGGTGGCGATCAGCAGGTCGCCGGAGTCGACGAGGCCGCCGAGCAGCGAGGCGACGGCGAAGACCGCGAGCGCGATCAGGAATACGCGGCGCCGCCCGAGCAGGTCGGCCGCGCGGCCGCCGAGGAGCAGCAGGCCGCCGTAGCCGAGGATGTAGCCGCTGACGACCCATTGCAGCGAGGACGTGGACAGGTGGAGGTCGCTGCCGATCGAGGGCAGCGCGACGCCGACCATCGAGACATCGAGGGCGTCGAGGAAGAGCGCGGCGCACAGCACGAGGAGGGTGCCCCATTGCAGGGCGCTCCATCGCTCGTCGTGGCGGGGGACGGTAGGGGACGGCAATGACGGAGAGGTCATGCCGAGAAGAGTACATGCATACGCATCCAATGCAAGTGCATTAATTGCTCGTGCATAATCGTCCGTTTTCTGCTACCGTGGCGCCATGACCGGCGACAAGGGTGAGCGCGCGCTCGTGCAGGAATGGCGGGACATCCTCGCTGTTCACGCCCGTACGGCTTGTGAGATCGACCGCGAGCTGCATCAGTACGGACTCGGCGCCAGCGACTTCGAGGTGCTGGACGTACTGGCCGGCGACGCGGAGGACGGCTGCTCCTTCCGCGTGCAGGAGCTGTCCGACCGCGTCCACCTCAGCCAGAGCGCGCTGTCCCGGCTGGTGGCCCGCCTGGAGAAGGAGGGCCTGGTCGACCGCGGCACCTGCAGCGAGGACCGGCGCGGGGTGAAGGTCGCCATCACCGCGGCCGGCCGCAGGCGCTACGAGCAGGCCCGCCCCCACCACCGCGCCGTCCTGGAGCGGATGCTCGTCAAGTCCTGAGCCGTCCCGCCGGGCCCGTCCTGCTTCAGCTCCTCAAGGCGCGGCTCAGGACGCGGCGCCCGAGGCGTGCCACAGGTCCATGACGGACCGGTCGCCGCGCAGGACGAGGCGGTCGTGCGGGAGGCGGTTCCACAGGGCGAGGTACAACTCGGCGGCGGGCGCGCTCACTTCGCAGTCGGCTGGGCCGTCCGGGCCGCCGCGCTCGGCGCGGGGCGGTTCCTGGGTGAAGTGCAGCGTCCAGCCGGGGTCCCCCGCCACGTCGTCCGCACGGACCCGCAGGGTGCGGGGCTGCGGACTGCGCGCCCGCTTGCGGCCCTTGAGCTCGAAGCGGAGCAGCATCTCGGCCACACCGTCCACGGCGAAGGCAGGGTCGATCGGCGCCGGGGCGAGGCCGGCGGCGGACTCGGCGTCGACCCGGTGGACGGCCGTCTCGTGGGCCTGGCGGCGCACCCAGAACTCCAGCGGCGAGGGTGCGGGCAGGAAGGTCCAGCACGCCACGTCCGCCGGGGCTGCGGCCAGCACCTCCACCAGCCGCGCGTGCGCGCGCAGATACCAGTCGGCGAGTTCGCCGCCGTCGTCCCCGCTGCCGTCGGCGCCCTTGCCGCTCGGCGCCGCCTCCTCGTCCATCCCGACCGGCTCGGTCCGCCCCTCGGCGACGAACCCGGCCGCCCAGCGGTGCACCGCCCCGGTGTGTCGCAGCAGGTCGCGCACCTGCCAGCCCGGGCAGGCGGGCACGGGCGCGTCCAGGCCCGCGCGCCGCGCCGCCCCGGCCAGCAGCGGTCCCTCGCGGCGCAGCGTCTCTACGAACTCGGTGTTCTCCACAAGGGAATTGTGCGGCTCCAGCGCCGCCCGTCAACCGCGCGCCGCCGTGGGGGAGCCCTTCGAGGACCCGGTTTCCGTAGGTCAGGCCGCCTGCGGCGGCGAGGTGTGCCGGACCGACCAGGCGATCACCGCGGCGACGGCGGCGAGCGCGGAGACCGTGGTCAGCGCGGTCGGCAGGCCGACGGCGTCGGTCAGGAAGCCGATCGAGGGCGGGCCGAGCAGCATCCCGCCGTAGCCGAGGGTGGAGGCGGCGGCCACCCCGCCGGCGCCCGTCAGCGCCCCGGCGCGCGCGATGGCGGTCGGGAAGAGGTTCGCCAGACCGAGCCCGGTGAGCGCGAAGCCCACCATCACCAGCGCCGTGACCGGCGCGAGCGCGCCCACCAGCATGCCGCCGCAGGCGGTCAGGCCGCCGAGCACCAGCGCGCGGCTCTGCCCGAGGCGGGTGAGCAGCGCGGTGCCCGACAGCCGCCCGAGGGTCATCGCCGAGGTGACGCAGGCGTAGCCGGCGGCCGCGACGCCGGGCCCGTTGTGCAGGTCCTGCTGGATGTGCAGGGCGCCCCACTCGGCGAGCGCCCCTTCGCCGTACGCCGAGCACGCCGCGATCAGGCCGAACACGGCGACCAGCAGGGCGGTCCGGTGCCCGGCCGCCGCACCGCGCGCACCGGCCCGCGCCGGTGGGTCCTCCGCCGCGACCTCGGCCACGGCTCGCTGTACGGCCTCCGGTACGGCCCCTGGCGCCGTCGTGCGCCGCCCGCCGCCGGCGGACCCGCCGGGGACCGGATCGGCGCGGACCGTTCCGCCGTGCGCCGTATCGCCGTACGCTGTACCGCTGTTGCCGGTCCCGACGGTCCCGACGGTCCCGGCAGACCCGGCCGCCTCCGGACGGGGCGCGGCCTCGGCCCGGGCGGCGGGCGCCGTCACGCGTGCGTGGCCGATCCGGTGCGCCAGCATCACCCGCCCCGCGAACAGGACCGTCAACAAGCCGATCGGCGTGAGCAGCATCAGATGGGTGGCGGGCGACAGGTGCGAGGCGAGCAGGCCGCCGATGCCCGCGCCGAGCAGCCCGCCGAGGCTGTAGGCGGCGTGGAAGCTGGACATCACCGGGCGGCGCAGCGCGGCGACCAAGTCCACCGCGACGCTGTTCATCGCGACGTTGAGGCCGCCGTAGGACGCGCCGAACAGCAGCAGCACCAGTCCGAGGGCGAGGGCGGAGTGGGTGCGCGGCGGCAGGGCCACGCTCACCGCCAGCAGGGCCGCGGTCGCGACGGTCACCCGCTCGTTGCCGAACACGCGGCACAGCCGCCCGGTGAGCACCATCGTGGCGATGGCACCGACCGACACCCCCAGCAGGGCCAGCCCCAACTGCCCCGCCGAGGCGCCGACCTGGGCCTTGATCGCGGGGATGCGCACCACCCACCCGGCGAAGAGGAAACCGTCGACCGCGAAGAAGACGGTGACCGCGACGCGCAGGGCCCGCAGGCCCGGATCGGCGGCGAATGTGTGGTGGGATCGGGACAGCGCCGTCCCTATTTTGTTCAGCGTCGGCACAAAGTGAGAATAGATTGGTGACACAGATTCGGACAAGGCTTGAGCGCGGCCGAGGCGCGCTCGGTCCGGCGCTCGGCCTGGTGCACACCGGCCGCGCCCCGACCCGCGCCCTGCTCACCGCCGAACTGGGCGTGACCAGGGCCACCGCAGGCGCCGTCGCGGCCGAACTCGAAGCACTCGGCCTGATCCGGGTCGACACCCGGCCGACCGGGCCCTCCGGCGCCCAGGGCCGCCCCTCCCACCGGCTGGAGGTGGCCCCCGAGGGGCCGGTCGTGCTCGCCGCGCAGGTGCACGCCGACGGGTTCCGCGCCGCGCTGGTCGGCCTCGGCGGCGGGACCGTGGCCACCGCGCCCGGCTCCATGACCGTGCCGGCCGACCCGGCGCACGTCCTCGGCGAGGTCGTCGCCGCCGGCGCGGAACTGCTGCGCGCCCACGGGCGGGTGTGCGTGGGCGCGGGGCTCGCCGTGCCGTCCGCGGTCGCCGAGCCCGAGGGCACCGCGCTCAACCCGCTGCACCTGGCGTGGCCGGCGGGCGCGCCCGTGCGGCGCGTGTTCACCGAGCAGGTCGCCAAGGCCGGCATCACCGGCCCCACCGGCCGCCCGGTGCCCTGCTTCGTGGGCAACGACGTCAACGTGTCGGCGCTCGCCGAGCACCGCCACGGCGCCGGGCGCGGCGCCCAGCACCTCCTGGTGGTCGCCTCCGGCCACCGCGGGGTCGGCGGTGCCCTGGTGCTCGACGGCCGCCTGCACACCGGCAGCTCCGGGCTCGCCCTGGAGGTCGGCCACCTGACCGTCCGGCCGGACGGCCGCCCCTGCCACTGCGGCTCGCGCGGCTGCCTCGACGTCGAGGCCGACCCGCTCGCCTTCCTCGAGGCCGCCGGGCGCCCGGCCGGCCCGGAGGTCTCACTGCTGGAGCAGAGCCGCGACCTGCTGCGCGCGGAGTACGACGACCCGGCCGTACGCGGCGCCGCGCACACCCTGATCGACCGCCTCGGCACGGGCCTGGCCGGGCTGGTCAACGTGCTCAACCCTGACCGCATCCTGCTCGGCGGCCTCCACGGCCACCTGCTCGACGCCGACCCCGACCGGCTGCGGGCCGTGGTCGCCGACCGCAGCCTGTGGGGGCGCAGCGGGAGTGTGCCCCTGCTGGCGTGCGAGCTCAAGCACAACGGGCTGGTCGGCGCCGCGGAACTGGCGTGGCAGCCGGTGCTGGACGACCCGCTGGGCGCGCTCAGCTCCTGACCGCCCTGGCCCGGCAGGGTGACGCGCGCTCCGGCCCGGCAGGGTGACGCGCCCCGCCGCCCCCGTCGGAGCGGCCTGAGCCCGTACAGTGGTGCGGCCCCGGGCGGGGGCGCGGGAGGAGGGGACGACGTGAACGTGGGCAGGGGGCGGTCCGCCGCGGCCGCGTGGGTCGAGCGGTACGCCCGGCCGGACGCGGGCTTCCGCGGGGCGTACTTCAGCGGCTCGACGGTCGGGCTGCCGGACGGCGCCGAGCTGGCACCGTCCTCCGACGTCGACGTGGTGGTCGTCACCGCCGCGGACGCCCCGCCGGCCAAGCCGGGCAAACTCCGCCACCGCGGTGTCCTCCTGGAAGTCAGCTACCTGCCCTGGTCGCTGCTCGCCACCGCCGACGGCGTCCTCGGGTCCTACCACCTGGCGGGCAGCTTCCGCACCGACTCCGTCATCGACGACCCCACCGGGCACCTGCGCGCCCTGCACGCCGACATCGCGGCGCGGTTCGCCGCGCTGCCCTGGGTCCGCCGCAGGTGCGAGGACGCCCGCCGGCGGATCGAGACCGGCCTCGCGGCCCTCGACCCCGCCGCGCCCTTCCACCAGCAGGTGACGTCCTGGCTCTTCCCCACCGGCGTGACCACCCACGTCCTGCTGGCCGCCGCGCTGCGCAACCCGACGGTGCGGCTGCGCTACCCCGCCGCACGCGTGGCCCTCGCCGACCACGGACTCCCGGGCCGCTACCCCGATTTGCTGGACCTCCTCGGCTGCCGGCAGCTGACCGCCGACCGCGTCCGGCACCATCTGGCCGCGCTCGCCGAGACGTTCGACGCCACCGCCGCCGCGGCCCGCACCCCGTTCTTCTTCAGCAGCGACATCACCGCGGCCGCCCGCCCGATCGCCATCGACGGCAGCCGGGACCTCATCGACCGCGGCGACCACCGCGAAGCCGTCTTCTGGATCATCGCGACGTTCGCCCGCTGCCACACGATCCTGGCGGCGGACGCCCCCGGCCTGCACCGCGCCCTCTCCCCCGCCTTCCGCGCGGCCGTCGCCGACCTCGGCATCACCTCCACCGCGGACCTCCTGGCCGGCGCCCAGCGGACCCTGCACTTCCTGCCCCGCCTGTGGGGGACCGCCGAGGACGTCATGGCCGCCAACCCCGGCATCCACGGGTAGCCGGCGAACTCCCGCTGCGGGGAGGCCCGTTCACCGGCCGCCCGGTGAGCCGCCGAACGCCTTGCAACGCCATGTCCCAGGCGTCTGTCAGACGTTAGCGTTGCCATCCATGGGCGCAGTAGTTGTCACCATCACGGCAGGTTTCGCCGGGTACCTCGTCACCTACTTCAACAGCCTGCGGTTGACGCAGCGGCAGGAACGGCTGGCGCGGGTGAACCGCCAGCTCTCCGAGTTCTACGGGCCGCTTCTCGCATTGGTTGAGGTCAACAGCCGTCTGTATCAAGCCTTCAGCGAGAAGCACCCCCGCCCCGAAGGACGCGAGCCGCTGTCCCACCAGGACGAGCAGGTCGAATGGCGGCTGTGGATCAACACCGTCTTCCTGCCCACTCACCGCGCCATCCGCGACCTCGTCAACGCCAAAGCGGACCTGATGGACGAAGCCGAAATGTCCCCCCTCCTTTTGGAGGTCTACGCGCACGCAGCCTGGCACGAACTGTCCGCCGCGAAATGGGAATGCGGGGACCTGACCATCGAGCACCCGCCACGCGCGTTCCCGGCAACCGCGATACGCGCCTACGCCCGCGAGAACTTCGCACGCCTCAAGTCCGAGCAGACAGCTCTCCTTGGACGGCAGCGCCGGCAAGGCAGGCGTACTGCCACCCGACGCTACTGAACTTGATTGGGTGATGTCGGGCCGTTCGGCTGAGGTGCGGGCCGTAGGCGCTGTAGACCTGGTTGGATGAGGTATGCGCAGGGCGGCGGGCTGACCGACGCGGAGAGGTCGGCGAGGGAGCGGGTCCGCCTGGATGCTGTGTCCCGCTGCGAGGCTGGCGAGACGAACAGAGCCGTGGCTGCCGCGTTGCGGGTGTCGCAGCGGTCGGTGAGGCGTTGGCGTCGGCAGTGGCGCGAGGACGGTGTGGCTGGCGTCGTCTCGAAGGGATCGCCAGGTCGTCCCAGGCTCTCCGAAGGCCAGATCGCCAAGCTTGAGCGGGAGTTGGAGCGTGGACCGCTCGCGCATGGCTGCGCTGCGCCTGACCAACCCGCTACGCGAGTTCATCGCCGCCAACGCCGACTGGCTCACCGTCTTCCAGTTGCCTACCTACGCACCCGACCTGAACCCGCAGGAAGGTATCTGGTCTCTGGTCAAGCGGGACCTCGGTAACCTGACCGCCTTGGACCTGGGTCATGTCACCCGGGCCGTCAAACGCAGGCTCAAGATGCTGCAGTACCAGCCCCAGGTGATCGATGGATGCCTCGCCGGCACTGGCCCGGTCCTTGATGGCTGCCCAGTTGGCAGACCCGGATCTCGAACGCGCACGATAGATTCACTCGACCCCAAAGCGGGCTTCCACCTGACGAATCGAGCGAGCCGATGAGCGACGACGTGCTGTCGGTCATTCCCACTGACCCGTACTGGCAGCCCGACCCCGCCGCAGGAGCTCGTGCCGCCGCGATCGTGGAGAGCCTGGCACCCGGGGCGCCCGACGCCATTGAAAGTGACATCAACGTCACCTGGCACGACACGCCCGCCTTCGTTGACTGTGGGCAGAATTTGGAGCGGATCGGCTGCGGGCACTGCGGCGCCGAGGTCGACACCGAGTGGTGGGGCGACCTCATGGATGCCCATGACGAAGACGGGTTCGTCACCCTCGCCGTCCAAGTGCCCTGCTGCGGTACCGCGACCACGTTGGATGCGCTGGAGTACGAATGGCCGTGCGGCTTCGCCCGCTTTGAGATCGCGATGTGGAACCCCGAACACGCCTGGTTCAGTGACGAGGAACTGACCGCACTCGCCGATGCACTCGGGCACCCTGTGAAACAAGTCCGGGCTCACATCTAACGCCCGCCGAAGGCCGCCCGACATCACGAGTTCAAGTTCAGTAGTGCCGTATCAGGCAACGTTCACCCTGTGTTCGATATGAGATATGGTCCTCAGCCATGGGCGAAGTGGTGCTGATCAGGCACGGCGAGACCGCATGGAGCCGGACCGGCCGACATGCTGGCCGAACCGACCTGCCGCTGACCGAGGCGGGGGAGGACGCGGCACGTGCGCTTGCACCTCGGTTGGCCGAACGGGAGTTCGCCGCCGTCTTCAGCAGCCCGCTGACTCGCGCCGTGCGGACCGCCGAACTGGCGGGGCTGAGCGGTGCGGAGCCCGACACCGACCTGATCGAGTGGGACTACGGCCGCTACGAGGGGCTGACCGCCGAGCAGATCCAGGAACTCAAGCCGGGCTGGGATCTGTGGCGCGATGGCGTCGACGCCGGCGAGGACCTCGGGCACGTGACGGTGCGGGTTGACGCCTTCCTCGGCCGGCTCAGGCCGCTGGCGGACAAGGGTGACGTGGCCGTCGTTGCGCACGGCCACCTGTCACGCGTACTCACCGCGCGCTGGCTCGGGCTCGACTCGTCGTCCGCGCGGCAGTTCGGGCACCCGCATCCAGGGACGATCAACACGCTGGGTTACGAGCACGAGCTGCCAGTCGTGCTCGGGTGGAACGTGCCGTAATGGCGGCTGCTCGTGCCCCGTCCAAGGTGCAGCTAGTGCCGTGCCGTTAGGCGACGTTGGCCCTGTCGACGACGGAGCGTAGGCGCCGGTCGTCGGCGTGGCGATTTCGCCAGATGATGTAGCGGCGGATCATGCTGCCCTGCTCCGTGTGGCTGGCGTGGTCGGTGCCATCAAGGGTGAAGTAGCGCAGGGCGGTGAACTGGGCTTCTATGCGGTTCAGCCAGGAGCTGTTGGTCGGGGTGTAGGCGATCTCGACGTTGTTCGCCGCGGCCCAGGTGTTGACCCGCTGGCACCTCTTCGTGGTCAGGTGCGGGGAGAAGTTGTCCCAGACGATCTCGATTCGCACTGTCGGCGGGTAGAGGGTTCGCAGGTAGCGGCAGAACTCCAGGAACTGGGTGCGCTTCTCGACCGGCTTGATATGGCCGTAGAGCTTGTCCTTGGCCAGGTCCAGGGCGGCGAACAGGTGCCGTACTCCGCCGTAGCGGTTGGCCCGAACTCGTCCATGCAGAGGACGACTTCGGGCTCGTTCTCCTCGGGTATGACCTCGCCGTCGGCGATCGCGTAGAGTGTTCTGAAAGGAGACGCCTTCCTCGCGGAGCGCGATGCGCAGGCTCTCGTGGCTGATGTCGTCGACCACCCCCTCGGCGACCAGGAAGTCCGCCAGCTTCGTCAGGCTCCAGGTCGAAAAGGGAAAGGGCAGGTCGTGTTTGGCTTGGACTTCGCGATCTTCTTGATCTCGCGCCGCTCAGGCAGTGTGAACGTCCTGGGCCGACCGCCGGAGTACTTCGGATACAGGGAGTCGAAGCCGTCGGTGTTGAAGTTGTGGATCACATCCCGGACCCGATCCGCGCTGGTGAACGTCACCTCGGCAATCTTCGCCACCGGCATGCCCTGGGCGGACAGCAGGACCATCTGGGCCCGCCGCCAGGTCAGCACCGACCCGGTTCCCCGGCGGATGATCCGAAGCAGCCGCCGGCCCTCGTCATCATCGATCTCGCGTACACGTACTCGTTCTGCCACCTGAACAGAGTGACGGCCACGCACCCCCCGGCACAGCACCGGGACTGCGCGTCACATCACAACAGGCCAAACGTTGCCTGCTACAGCACTAGCTGCGTTCTGCGGGGCATCAACGCTCCCCACGGCGCATGTGCATTCGATCAGCCGTTGCGGGTTCGGTGGAGGCGGACGCGGCGGTCGTGGTGATGCTAGAACGGGGCCGGCGCGATGCCTGGCGGGCTCTCGGTGAGACCGGTGACCACCGGCGCCAAGAGGATCAGTCCCGCTGGGCTTCGCGGGGGGCCGGTTGTCCGCTGTGTCGGGAGGACCGGCGGGTCATGAGGGTGATGGCGGCGCATAGCGCCTTCACCAGCTCCTACCGCATACCTACGCGCAACGTCCGGACGCAGTACCGCGCAACTGTCGCACCACCACAGCGACGTCCGCTCTTCCGATACGCGCCCCATCGTCGACCAAGTCGCCGGGCAGGATGGGGTCATGGTGGAGATCAGCTTCCTGACCGAGTCTGACCGCGCCTGCCGGGAGGTTCTGGCCCGTGGCAAGGACACGTACTTCGACGTCGAACGCATCAATGACAGCTGCGAACAGACCTGGCGACGCCTGCTCGACGACCAGCAGATACGCGGGATCGCCGCCCGGCTGAACGGCAGGATGGTCGGTATCGCGCACTACCTCTTCCACGCCAGTGAGCGTTTTCCATCCTTAGTCTGAGCTGGCCAGATGCAGGCAGAGGACGGCTTGGACGAGGCCGGTAACGCGGTTGGTCGAGCAACGGATCTTGCGGAGGAGTCGCCAGGACTTGAGTGTGGCGACGGCCCGCTCGACCAGGGCTCGGATCTTCGCGTGGGACCGGTTGACGGCCTTCTGGCCTGCGGAAAGCTTCTCCCATCGGCCCCAGTACGGGACGCGGACCGTACCCGCGGCACCTCGGTAGCCCTGGTCGGCCCAGCAGGTGACGCCGGCCTTTGCAAGAGCGGCGATGATGCCGTGTTCACGGGCGGCCCGGACATCGTGGACGGCTCCGGGCAGAGCCGGTGACGCCCACAGCAGCCGGCCGGACGGATCGGCCAGGACCTGCACATTCATCCCGTGCTTCTTGTGCTTGCCGGAGTAGAAGGGGCGGTCCGCGGCGATGCGATCGATCGGCAACAGGGTGCCGAGCAGCACGAACGCCTTCGTCGATGCCGTCCGGGCCGCTTCCGCGAGAGTCGGGGCGAGCGTGGCCAGGAGCTCGACGGCTTCGGCAACGTACCGGTAGGCCGTCGTGGTCCCGATGCCGAAACCGGCTGCCAGCTGGGCGTACGGATGGCCGTTGCGAAGGTAGGCGAGGGTGAGCAGAGCTTGCCGCCCCGGGCTCAGACGCCTCCACCGAGTGCCGAGCTCCCGGCGGTGCTGGCGGAGCCTGGCGGACAAGAAGCGAAGGGCAGAGCTGGACACGTCGACGCCCGACGGGTAGACAAGCACACGAAGCCCCTGGTGGAGACGGATTTCTTGGTCGAAAACCCATCTACCAGGGGCTTCACCTGTCTGCCAGCCCAACTGACGTGCTCAGCTGCCAGGTTGGAAAAGGCTCACTGTCCCTAAGGAATCTCCGGCGCGAACATGCACGACAGCCAGGGCCTGGAGCCACTCGTGCGCGGCATCCCGCCCTTCCGCTCCCGCCGCGGCCCCCGACGCCGCCGGCCGGTGAAACTGCACGCTGACAAAGGTTACGACTACGATCACCTGCGTCGATGGCTGGGCGAGCGTGGAATCCGCCACCCCATCGCCCGCAGGGGTGTCGAGTCCTCACAGCGACTGGGGCGGCATCGGTGGGTGGTGGAGAGAACCGTGTCCTGGCTGGCGGGGTGCCGGCGCCTGCACCGGCGGTACGAGCGCAAGGCCGAGCAATTCCTCGCCTTTGTCGGCATAGCCGCAACCCTCATCGGCTACCGAAGACTCAGCTGCTGAGGTCGCGACTACCTAACGAGCTGTTCTGCCGCGTGGAAGTAATGCTTCGACTGGGCTTCCGCCAGTTTCCACAGAGCTGGCAGCCCATTCCTCCGAAGCTGGTCTTCTGCCTCCTGCTGGCAGGCCAACTCGAAGCGGGCAAGGCTGTCGAATGCCCCGATGCGGATGGCGGACGGCCAGGCTGCAACCGCCTCCGACGCCGAGCCAAGCCCCTGCGCTGCCACGATGTCTTGCTGCTTTGGCTTCGTCAGCACCACTACGACAAACACCACAACGCTCCAGCCTCTAACGAAGTCATGCCCCGCAAATTCTGCCGGGTACCTGGCATCCAGAGACCAGCTCTCGGCAAACGCAGAGCCGAGCAGCTCGTCGTTGAGATCTCGACCGTCAAGAAACGCCGTGATGTTCGCCACCCCGGACATGATCCGGCTATAGCGGTCGACCAGGCCGGCTCGCTCCGTCAGTACCTGTGCAGCTCCGCCCAGCCGGATGGCCGCCGCGCAACACAGGGCCTCCCCAGCGACGTCGAACGTCTCGTCCACGATCCCCCGTCCCGGCTCCGATGGAGCAACATCAGGCACGATAACCGCAAGGGCACCAAAGGAAACGGCGTCTAAGTTCAGCAGGAACTGGAGCACACAGACGGTGGCCAACTGGGCGGGCGAGAGAGCCGCCCGCCCGTCGCGCGAGTATCAGCCAGCGAAGTCCTCTCCGAGCATGCCCGCTGACCACACCGCGGCACGGGGAAAGCCCAAGATCACCGACAGAGTCAAGCTCAGAGGCCGCCGGCCACAGGCCGAGGCGCAGCGGTTTTGCGGGTACCCCTTGGGCGATCAGTGCCGTGAGGGGGGTCGCGAGGTCCCGTGGGGAGAACGGGTCGGGGCCCGCGTACGCGGCGACGGGTGCCACCACTTCAGGCCGCTGATGTGCTCCGCGGCGAGCTGGGCGTCGCTCAGGGCCCCGCGGGGGCGGAAGTCGGCCGTACGGACGAGGAAGTGGTCGTTCACGACGCCGTCGTAGCCCTCGGCGTGCCCCGGCGCCACGACCTCCTGGTGCCACACGTGCGGCGGATCGTCCCCCAGCACGAGCCCGGCCTCCTCCCGCAGTTCCGGCGCAGCGCGGCCCGCGGGGTCTCCCCCGCCTCGGTTCCCCCGCCGGGCGCCGCCCGCAACACGGTTCCGGCCAACCGCGGAATGACGAACCGGCAGAGCAGCACCCGGTTCTCCTCGTCGAGCACGACCCGCGCACGGCATGACGCAACCTCACCGACGGCATCGAGCCACCCCAGCTCGTTCTTCGACCCTCCCGACCTTGGCGTTTTCGGTCATGGCGAGGCCGCGTTCGACGGCATTTCCGGGTTCGTTGGCGGGGCCCTGGTCTGCGGTTCTTCGAGCCTGGTGGGCGCCCTGCTCCGGCTCCCGGCCCGCTCGGACCGCGTGCTGCGGCCGGCGGACCCGGCCAGGGGGAGGAGGAGGTTCGCGCCTGGTGAGAGGTTTCCGTCCGAGGCGGCGCTCACCCCCTGTCGAGTTCCTGACGCAGCGTGGCGGCGATGCGGGTGAGCGCGGTGGTGAGGTGGCGCCGCTGGGCGGCGGTGAGTGGGTCGAACACGAGCCGTTTGACCTGGGCGACGTGTTCCGGCGCGCTCTCGGCGAGTTTCTGCCGGCCGGCGTCGGTGAGGGTGGCGAGGGTGTACCGGCCGTCGCCGTGGTCGGGGCGGCGGGTGACCCAGTCACGGGTCTCGAAGCGGTCCATGACCTTCGACAGGCGCGGCTGGGTGCTGTCGCAGTCCCGCGCCAGCTCACTGAGCCGCATCGTGTCCTCATCCGCCATGGACAGCCGGGCCAGCACCCCGTACTCGAAGTTGGAGACACCCGCGTCTCGCTGCAACTGGCGGTCGAGGGTCGCGGGGAGGGCGATCACGACTGTCAGCAGCGCCTGCCACAGGGCCTGCTGTTCGTCGTCGAGCCAGGGTGACGGCGTGTCCATGAACCCCATCGTACTTGCCCAGGCAACCCACGTCACATGCCTCGGCAACCCCGTGATCACTTGCCCGGTCAAGTGACATCACTTGCCTGGGCAACTCCTTTCGGAGTATCTTCCCACTTGCCTCGGCAAGAAAAATAACTTGCCCAGGCAAGTCAAGGAGCTGATCATTGTGCCGCCGGCAACCAATCTGACCTCGCCTCTCGCATCACACGGACCCGCCGCGGCGTACGACGACCTGCTCGCCCGGGTCCTGCCCCAGGCACGCGAGCAGAGGATGTGGGAGCCGTCGGACGGACCCCTGCCCAGCCTCTTCGTCAGCCACGGGGCCCCGTTCACCCTCGACGATCCGCAGTGGCTCGATGCCCTCTTCGACTGGGGCCGGTCGCTGCCCAAACCGCGGGCCATCGTCGTCGTCTCGGCCCACTGGGAACAGGCGCCGGTCGCGATCTCCGGGGCTGCGGCCGGCACCCCGCTGCACTACGACTTCGGCGGCTTCCACCCCCGCTACAAGACCCTCCCCTACGCGACCCCGGACGCCACCGACCTGGCAAGGCGCCTGGCGGGCCTGATGGGCCCCACGCCGGTGCACCAGTTCACCGGCCGCGGCCTCGACCACGGCGCCTTCATCCCGCTCATGGCCATGTACCCCGCGGCCGACGTCCCCGTCGTGCAGCTATCCATGCCCAGCCTCGACGCCGACGACCTGCTCGGCCTCGGCGCGCGGCTGCGGCCCCTGCGCGAAGAAGGCATCCTCGTGCTCGGCTCGGGCTTCATGACCCACAGCTTCGCCGTCTTCCGCCGGCCGGAACTCGCCGCCGCCACGACTGCCTTCGACGCGTGGGCCGTCGACGCCCTCTCCCGGGGCGACGCCGACGCCCTCATCGACTACCGCGGCAAGGCGCCCGGCGCCGACATCGCCCATCCCACCGCCGACCACTTCGTCCCGCTGCTGTGCTCCCTCGGCGCAGCCGACGACCCCAGCAGCGCGATCAGCACCATCGACCGCATGGTGATGGGCAACTCGACCCGGTCGCTGCAACTGACCTGAACACCTCGACACCCCGGCCGACGTGCTCCACCCTCACGCCCGATCGCCCGATCGCCCCATCGCCCCATCGCCCCATCCGCGGCGACGGCATCAACACACCCAGGAGAAAACCCTCATGAAGGCCATGCGTTTCCACGAGTTCGGCGGCACCGAGGTCCTGCGCTTCGAAGACGTGGACCGGCCCGTTCCCGGCGCCGGGCAGGTGCTGGTCCGGGTCGCGGCCACCTCGTTCAACCCGGTCGACGACCACATCCGCGCCGGCCACCTGGCCGAGCTCATGCCGACCCCCCTCCCCTACGTGACCGGGATCGACCTCGCGGGCACCATCACCGAACTCGGCGCGGGCGTGACGGGCCTGGCGGTCGGCGACCATGTCGTGGCCATGCTGCCCCTGGACACCGCCGGCGGCGCCGCCGAGTACGCCGTAGTCCCGGCCGACTCCATCGCACCGGCGCCGAAGACCCTCGCCCTGGCCGACGCCGCGGCGCTGCCGCTGACCGGCCTCGCGGCCTGGCAGACGGTGTTCGAACTGGCCGAGCTGAAGCCCGGTCAGAAGGTCCTGGTCAACGGGGCCGCAGGCGCGGTGGGCAGCATCGTGGTGCAGCTCGCCGTCGACGCGGGAGCGCACGTGACCGCGGTGGACGGCCCGCAGCACGCCGACCGCCTCTTCGGCTACGGCGCGGAGCGCGTCGTCGAGCCCCTCGACCTCGCCGCCGGTCCGGCCGCCGTGGGCGGACCCTTCCAGGTCGTGGTGAACCACGTGCGGCACTCCCCGGAAGACCTCGCGCGGCTGACGGACTACGTCGCCGACGGCGGCGTCGCCGCCAGCAGCGGTGGCGCGATTCCCGAGGACCCCGCTCGCGGCGTGCGCAACGCGAACTTGTGGGTCCGCCCCGACGGCGCCCAGCTGGCCGAGCTGGCCGCCAAGGTGGACGCCGGCAAGCTCCGGGTCCACGTGGCCGCCCGCCGTCCGGTGACCGAGCTCGCCGCCGTCCACCAGGACGCCGCCGCCGGGCGACTGCCCGGCAAGACGGTCATCCTCGCCCCCTGACCCCCACTGTCCCGCACTGCCGGCGACACCACCGGATCTCCTTTCTCGTCCCACCGGCGAGAAAGGAGATCCGCTCCGCCACCACCGGCGGCGGGCAGGGTGCCTCGGCGTCCTCGCAGCGACGCGCGACCACGTTGACCAGGGAGGATGGCATGCGGACGCGGCTCCGGGAACGGCTCAACAGGCCGGCCCGCGGCCGGAGGCCAAGGAAAAGCTTGTTCGGTAGCCGGAGTGGCTGCCCGGAGTGCTGGCGGTCCTCCGCCGCGGCGGCCTGAACGTCCGAGCCCGCGCGGCGGCGGCCCCCGCCGCCGGTCAGGTCCCCGCGCAGCAGCCGCCCCCGGTGGCGGCACGCGGGCCGTCGCCGCGCGCGCCGAGGGTGTCGACGTCGGCCTTGACGACGTAGACCTCCCAGGGCTCCCGGCCCGGACCGTGCACCCAGACCTTGTCCTGGAGGGCGTAGCAACAGGACGTGTCGCCCTCCTCGAAGGTGGCCAGGCCGGCGGTCCTCAGGCGGGTGGTGGCGGCGTCGACCTGCTCGGTGGACTCCACCTCGACGCCGAGGTGGTCCAGGCGGGTGTCGTGGCCGGGCTCCCCCTCGATCAGGACGAGCTTGAGCGGGGGCTCGGTGAGGGCGAAGTTGGCGTAGCCCGGGCGCCGCTTGGCCGGTTCGGCGCCGAAGAGCTTCGTGTAGAAGGCGATCGACGCCTCCAGGTCGCTGACGCGCAAGGCGAGTTGGGCGCGGGACATGGCGGGACTCCCATCAGCGTGCATTGATATCTGTCGATACAAGCTTGCGCCGTGGATCGAAGGTCGTCAATATAGAAGTATGTCGAAGCAAGAGCTGGTGGTGCTGGGCCAGGACGACGACGGCGGCACCGGATGCTGCCCCGGGCTGCTGACCGCGCCGCTGGAAGAGGAGCAGGCGGCCGAGCTGGCGGCGGTCTTCAAGGCCCTGGGCGACCCGGTCCGGTTGCGGCTGCTGTCGATGATCGCCTCGCGGGCGGGCGGCGAGGTCTGCGTGTGCGACCTGACCCCGGCGTTCGACCTGTCGCAGCCGACGATCTCGCACCACCTCAAGCTGCTGAAGCAGGCCGGCCTCATCGACAGCGAACGCCGCGGCACCTGGGTCTACTACCGCCCCCTGCCCGCCACCACCGACCGCCTCGCCGCCCTCCTCACCCGCCCCGCGGGCGAACCGCTGCCCGCGGGCCCGGAAAGCGCCCGGTGAGCGCCCCTTCGGCCCGCGGGGGCGTGGCGAAGGGGCTGTCGTTCCTCGACCGCTACCTGGCCGCCTGGATCGCGGCCGCGATGGCCGCCGGAATCGGCCTGGGCCGTGCGGTGCCGGGCCTGGGCAGCAAGCTGTCCGGCGCCACCGTCGCCGGGGTGTCCGCGCCGATCGCGCTCGGGCTGCTGGTGATGATGTACCCGGTGCTGGCCAAGGTCCGCTACGACCGGATCGGCGCGGTCACCCGCGACCGACGCCTGCTGGTGCCGTCGCTGCTGCTGAACTGGGTCGCCGGCCCGGCCCTGATGTTCGCGCTGGCCTGGCTCCTCCTGCCGGACCTGCCCGCCTACCGCACCGGCCTGATCATCGTGGGCCTGGCCCGCTGCATCGCGATGGTCGTCATCTGGAACGACCTCGCGTGCGGCGACCGCGAGGCCGCGGCGGTCCTGGTCGCGCTGAACTCCGTCTTCCAGGTCCTCGCGTTCTCCCTGCTGGGCTGGTTCTACCTCACCGTGTTCCCGGGGTGGCTCGGCCTGCGGCAGACCGGCCTTGACGTCTCGGTGTGGACCCTCACCCGCAGCGTGCTGGTCTTCCTCGGCGTTCCGCTCGCCGCCGGCTACCTCACCCGCCGGCTCGGCGAACGGGCGCGCGGCCGCACCTGGTACGAAGCCGCGGTCGTCCCCCGCATCGGCCCGTTCGCCCTGTACGGGCTGCTGTTCACCGTCGTCGTGCTCTTCGCGCTCCAGGGCCGCGCGATCACCTCGCACCCCTGGGACGTCGTCCGCGTCGCCCTGCCCCTGCTGGCATACTTCGCCCTCATGTGGACCGGTTCCATGGCCCTGGGCCGCGCCGTCGGACTCGGCCACGCCCGCGCCACGACGCTGGCCTTCACCGCGGCGGGCAACAACTTCGAACTCGCCATCGCGGTCGCCGTCGCCACCTTCGGCGCCGCCTCGGGCCAGGCCCTGGCCGGAGTGGTCGGCCCGCTCGTCGAGGTCCCCGCGCTCATCGGCCTCGTCCACGTCGCCCACCACGCCCGCCGCCACTTCGCCGTCCCCGCCGCGGCCGCGGCTCCGGAGGAACCCGCCCATGCCTGAACACGCCCCGCCCTCGGTCCTCTTCGTCTGCGTGCACAACGCGGGCCGCTCCCAGATGGCCGCCGCCTACCTCACGCTTCTGGCAGGAGAGCGGGTGCGGGTCCGGTCGGCGGGTTCGCTGCCCGCCGACGAGGTCGATCCCGCGGTGGTGGCCGCCATGGCCGAGGTCGGCGCCGATCTCTCCGCCGAGGTGCCCAAGGTCCTGACCGCACAGGCCGTCGAGACGTCCGACGTCGTGGTCACGATGGGGTGCGGGGACGCCTGCCCGGTCTTCCCCGGCAAGCGCTACCTGGACTGGGCGCTCCCGGACCCCGCCGGGCAGGGCGTGGCCGCGGTACGGCCGATCCGCGACGAGATCGAGCGGCGCGTACGCCGTCTGCTCGCGGAACTCGGCATCGCGGTGTGACGGGGCGCCCCCGCACCCGCGCCGATGCGCGCGGGCCGGCGGGGCGCCCCGGGCGGAGCCCTACGCCGTGGTCGGGAAGAGGCGCAGCGCCTGCGCGGCCGCGGCCGCCGCACCGACCAGCCCGGCGTCCGTACCGAGCTTGGCGGGCACCACCTCGACGCCCGCGGCGAAGGAGAGCGTGGCGTACCGCGCCAGGTGCTCGCGCAGCGGGTCGAAGAGCAGCGGCCCGGCCGCGGAGACGCCACCGCCGATGACGGCGACGTGGATCTCCACGAGCGTGGCGGTCGCCGCGATCCCGGCGGCGAGCGCCTGGGCGGCCCGGTCGAACGACGCCAGCGCGACGGCGTCCCCGCGGCGCGCGGACTCCGCGACGGACGCGGCCGTCGGCGCCGCGCCGGGCAGCGGCCGCCACCCCTCGTCCAGCGCGCGCCGCGCGATGTTCGGCCCGCTGGCGATCCGCTCCACGCAGCCGCGCGACCCGCACGGGCAGCGGTCGCCGTCGAGATCCACGCTGATGTGCCCGATGTGCCCGGCGTTGCCGGTCGGCCCGGGCAGCAGCGCGCCGCCGAGCACCAGCCCGCCGCCGACGCCGGTGGACACCACCATGCACAGCGCGTTGTCGTAGCCGCGCGCGGCGCCCTGCCAGTGCTCGGCCGCGGTCATCGCGACCCCGTCCCCGGTCAGGACGACGGGCAGGCCGCCGACGGCCTCCGAGACCCGCGGCACGAGGGGGAACTCGCGCCAGCCGGGCACGTTGACCGGGCTGACGGTGCCCTGTGCCGCGTCCACCGGCCCGGCGCTGCCGATGCCGACCGCCACGACCCCGCCCCACTGCGCGGCGGTCCGGAGTTCGGAGAGCACCGCTCTGACCGCGCTCATCACCAGTTCGCCGTCCGGGCCGCCGGGCGTGGGGCGCAGGGCGCGCGCCAGCAACCGCCCCTCGGCGTCGATGAGGGCTCCGGCGATCTTGGTGCCGCCGATGTCCAGTGCGGCCACGAGCGGACCGGTCGCGCTGTCAGGGTGCATCGCTGCGGCGTCTCCTTGTGCGTTGTGCGTGCGTGGTGCCCGCGGTGGGGGTGTGCGTGCGTGTCGTGCGTCGTGCGCGTCGTGGGTGTGCGGCGTGCGTGTCGTGCATGTCGTGCGTGTGCGGGGTGCGTGTCGTGCGTCGTGCATGTCGTGCGGGTGCGTGCGTCGTGCGTGGCGCGTGGTGCGCGCGGGGTACGTCGTGCGTGGTGCGGGGACGTGCGTACGTACGTCGTACGTGTCAGTCGGACGCCGTACGCGGCGTATGCGTTCCGCCACGGCGGAGCCGATACACAGCGTGAGCATTCGATCGCTTTGCGTTCATTCGGTGCTGGTTGCGGGCTCCCTGTCGGCAAGGGTGCGGACGAGGGTAGTCTCGCCTGATCGTGACAACGTTGTCCATCTCTTGTCGCAGGGAATACTACGACCGTGACCCAAACACCTGGACGTGCACCCCGGCCCACGATGAAGGATGTCGCCGCGCGGGCGGGCGTCGGCCTCAAGACGGTGTCGCGGGTGGTGAACGAGGAGCCCGGTGTCACGCCCGACACCGCCGCCCGGGTGCAGGCCGCCATCGACGCGCTCGGCTTCCGGCGCAACGACAGCGCGCGGCTGCTGCGGACCCGGCGTACGGCGAGCGTCGGACTGGTGCTGGAGGACCTGGCGGACCCCTTCTACGCCGCGCTGAGCCGGGCCGTGGAGGACGTGGCGCGGTCGCACGGCGCGCTGCTGTTCACCGGGTCCAGCGCGGAGGACCCGCGCCGGGAGCAGGAGCTGGTGCTCGCGTTCTGCGCGCGCCGGGTGGACGGCCTGGTCGTGGTGCCCGCCGGGGACGACCACCGCTACCTGCTGCCGGAGATCGCCGCCGGGGTCGCGACGGTCTTCGTCGACCGGCCGGCCGGGCGGCTGGACGCGGACGTGGTGCTCACCGACAACGCGGGCGGCACCCGGGAGGGCGTGGCGCACCTGATCGCGCACGGCCACCGCAGGATCGGCTTCATCGGCGACCAGCCGGGCATCCACACCGCGGGCGAGCGCCTGCGCGGGTACCGCGAGGCGATGGCGGCGGCCGGGCTGCCGATCCGCCCGGAGTGGTACGCGATGGGCCCGACGACGCCCGAGCGGGTCGAGGCGGCGCTCGACGCGATGCTGGGCGGTGCCGAGCCGGTGACGGCGCTGTTCGCGGGGAACAACCGGGTCACGGTCACCGCGGTGCGGGTGCTGGCGGGGCGGCTGGAGCGGATCGCGCTGGTCGGCTTCGACGACTTCGAACTGGCCGACGTCCTCGACCCGGCGATCACCGTGGTCGCCCAGGACGCCCCGGGCATCGGCCGGGTGGCCGCGCAGCAGCTCTTCCGCCGGCTGGACGGCATCATCTCCGAGGGCACCAGCCGCACCGAGCTGCCCGTACGGCTGATCGCCCGCGGCTCCGCCGAGTTCCCGCCCCCGCGGTAAGCGGGGCCCGGCCGGGCCCTGTCCGGGTCGGGCCCGGTTCACCGGGCGAGCGCGGCGCATACGTCGCCGGTCAGCCGGTCGGCGTCGTCGAGGGCGGCTGCAAGTGCATCCGGGCCGGTGCCGAGCGCGGCGAACAGCCGCTGCGCGCGGGCCGCGAAGTCCGCGGGGGCGCCGGCGAGTTGACCGGCCGCCCGCACCGCGCCCTTCTCGTTGAGCACCCAGCTGCCGGCGTGGGCGTGGAGCGCGTGCACCAGGAGCCCGACGGCGCGGAAGAGGCATCCGGCGACGTAGAAGGCGTCGCCGCGGGCCGCCCCTTTGCGCGCGCCGGCCAGGATGAACGGCGCCTCCCAGCGGGCGTTGGCGACGAGGGCTTCGCGCAGCGGCTGCGGGTAGTGGCGCACCTGCTCCTTTAGGGCCCGGATCTCGCCGCCGGGGTCGGCCAGTACGCGCCCGACGGCCACCTCGCCGACGTAGGCGTGGGAGTACACGCCCAGCGGGTGGCCGGGTTGGGTGCCGATCTCGAAGTGCCCCTGCTGGCACTCCCGCCAGATCCGGTGCACCCGGTCCAGGTCGCGGTAGATCCAGTCGACGCGGTGCCCGTCGACGGTCAGCCAGGCGCCGCCGTCCACCCACGGCCCCCACCCGCCCGGCTCGGTCACCTCCACGGGCGCACCGGTCAGTTCAGCCGCCAGCGACCGCAGCTCCGCGGTGTCCAGCGGCTGCCGGTAGTACAGCCCGAGGTCGTAGTCGGAGCCAGGGCCATGCGCCCCCACCGCCCGGCTCCCGCCCAGGCACACCCCGACCACCCCGCCCACCCGCGCCAGCCGCTCCCCGACCTCCACCAAGCGCTCCATGGACCCAGTCTGCAAGCGTCGCGCCCCGCCCGCCGCGCATTTTCGTACCGCGGATCACCCCGACCGCGCATCGCCCCACCCCGCGGATCGCCCGGACCGCGGGGCAACCGTACGACGCGGGGCGTCAAGGCGCGCGGGCGTACCGAAGCGGTGCTGCGCCGCGAAGCCCGTGACCCGCAGACGGGCGCACCGTCGCCTACGCCCGGAGCAGTTGCGGCAGCCGCCTGCTCGAAGACCCCGAGGACGTGGAGCCGCTCCGACTCGCCTATGACGTCCTGCGGGACACCGCGCTCGCCCCGGCGGAGTCGCTGGCCTTCCTCCGTCGCCTGTTCGACGGGCACAGCGCCGGCGGGACTCGGCCGTGAGGGGCCGGGTCAGGCGGGCGTGCCCGGGGTGGCCAGGGTGGTCAAGGTCGGGACGGGGAGGGGGAGTTCGGCCGGGGTGAGGGCTCCGGCGTGGAGGCCGCGCAGGAGGTGGGCGGCCAGGGCGCGGGCGGTGGCGGGCTCGTCGAGGACGGCCGGGGCGGGGGCGGCGGCGCGGGAGGCGTAGGCGGCGAGGCGGGCGGCGACGGCGGGCAGGCTCTCGCGGTAGAAGGCGTAGGCGGCCGCGTAGCGGGTCGGGAGGTGGGCGGGGTGCATGTCCCAGCCCTGGTAGTAGGCGCGGGCCAGGGAGCGGCGCACCAGGCCGTAGTGGAGCCGCCAGGCGGCGTGCACGTCGGCGGTGGAGCCGACCGGGAGCACATTGGTGGAGCCGTCGGACAGGCGTACGCCGGTGCCCGCGGCGGCGACCTGCATGACGGCCTTGGCGTGGTCGGCGGCGGGGTGGTCGGGGGCCTGGTGGGCGGCGCTGACCCCGCAGGCCGCGCTGTAGTCGAAGGTGCCGTAGTGCAGTGACGTCACGCGGCCGGCGGCGGCGTCGATGAGGCGGGGCACGGTGGCGGTGCCGTCGGGCCCCAGGACTGCCTGGGTGGTCTCGATCTGGATCTCGAAGCCGAGCCGCCCCTCGGGCAGTCCGGCCGCCCGCTCGAACTCCCCGCACAGCTCGGCCATCGCGGCGACCTGCTCGGGGAAGGTGACCTTGGGCAGGGTGAGGACGAGCCCGTCGGGGAGCGGGCCGGCGTCGAGCAGGGTGGTGAGGAACAGGTCGAGGGTGCGGATGCCGCGGTCGCGTACGGCGGCCTCCATGCACTTCATGCGGATGCCGGCGTAGGGCGGGGCGGTGCCGTCGGCGGCCGCGGCGGCGAGGGTGCGGGCGGCGGTGACGGCCGCGGCGTCCTCCTCGGCGTCCGGGCGCACCCCGTAGCCGTCCTCGAAGTCGATCCGCAGGTCCTCCACGGGCTCGCGGCGCAGCTTGGCGCGGACCCGTTCGTGGACGTCGGCGGCGAGTTCGCCGGTCAGGCCGAGTACGGCGCCGAACGCGGCGGCGTCGGGCGCGTGGGTGTCGAGCGCGGCCAGCGCCTGGTCGCCCCAGGAGCGTACGGTGCCGACGTCGTAGGCGTCGGCGGGCACGTAGACGGTGTGCACGGGCTGGCGGGTGGCGCGCTCGCCGGGGTAGCGGCGGGCCAGTTCGGCGTCGGTGGCGGCCAGCGCGGCACCGATCCGCGTGCGTACGGCGTCCGCGAGTGTCGTTTCGGCCGGCATCTGCGCCCTCCCCGGATTTCAAGAAACTTCAACAAACCGTTGAAGCGCAAGCTAGCGGGGGCGGGCGGGGCGGTCAACAGCGCCGCCGGCCCCCGCACGCGTGAGGCGTACGGGGGCCGGGGCCGGGGCGGCGCTGGTGCGGCTCAGCCCTTGCGGGCCTTGACCTCTTCGGTCAGCTGCGGGACGACGTTGAACAGGTCGCCGACCACGCCGTAGTCGACGAGGTCGAAGATCGGCGCCTCGGCGTCCTTGTTGACCGCGACGATCGTCTTCGAGGTCTGCATGCCGGCGCGGTGCTGGATCGCGCCGGAGATCCCGTTGGCGATGTACAGCTGCGGGGAGACCGACTTGCCGGTCTGGCCGACCTGGTTGCTGTGCGGGTACCAGCCGGCGTCCACCGCGGCGCGCGAGGCGCCGACCGCGGCACCGAGCGAGTCGGCGAGCGCCTCGATCACGGCGAAGTTCTCCGCCCCGTTGACCCCGCGGCCGCCGGAGACGACGATCGCGGCCTCGGTCAGCTCCGGGCGGCCGGAGGACTTGCGCGGGGTGCGCGAGACGACCTTGGTGCCGGTGGCCAGCTCACCGAAGGCGACGGTCAGCGGCTCCACGGTGCCGGCGGCGGCCGCGGGCTCGACCGGGGCGGCGTTCGGCTTGACGGTGATGACCGGGGTGCCCTTGCTCACCACGGACTTGGTGGTGAAGGCGGCGGCGAACACCGACTGGGTGGCGACCGGGCCGTCGGCGCCGGCCTCGACGTCGACGGCGTCGGTGATCAGGCCCGAGCCGAGCCGCAGCGCCAGGCGGGCGGCGATCTCCTTGCCCTCCGCGGAGGACGGCACCAGGATCGCGGCCGGGCCGACGGCCTCGGCGGCGGCCTGGAGCGCGTCGACCTTCGGGACGACGAGGTAGTCGGCGAACTCCGGCGCGTCGGCGGTCAGGACGCGGGTGGCGCCGTGCTCGCCGAGGACGGCCGCGGCAGCCTCGGCGCCGGGGCCGAGGTGGACCGCGACGGGCTCGCCCAGCCGGCGGGCGATGGTGAGCAGTTCGAGGGTCGGCTTGCGGACGGCACCGTCCACGTGGTCGACATAGACGAGGACTTCAGCCATGGGAATCGTTCTCCTGCGGTTCGGGAAGGGGCGGCGGCCGGCGGATCGGGGCGGCGCGGGCTCAGATGAACTTCTGCGCGGCCAGGAACTCGGCGAGCTGCTTGCCGCCCTCGCCCTCGTCCTTGACGATCGTGCCGGCGGTGCGCGCCGGGCGCGCGGTGGCGTCCTGCACGGCGGTCCAGGAGCCGCCGAGCCCCACCTCGGCCTCGTCCACGCCCAGGTCGGACAGGTCGAGCGTCTCCAGCGGCTTCTTCTTCGCGCCCATGATGCCCTTGAAGGACGGGTAACGGGCCTCGCCGGACTGGTCGGTGACCGACACCAGGGCCGGCAGCGCCGCCTCCAGCTCCTCGCTGGCCACGTCGCCGTCGCGGCGGCCGGTGACCTTCCCGTCGGCGACCGCGACCTCGGACAGCAGCGTCACCTGCGGGATGCCCAGCCGCTCGGCCAGCAGCGCGGGCACCACGCCCGCGGTGCCGTCGGTGGAGGCCATGCCGGTGACGACCAGGTCGTACCCGATGTGCTCGATGGCCTTGGCCAGCACCAGGGAGGTGCCGATGACGTCGGTGCCGTGCAGCGCGTCGTCCTCGATGTGCACGCCCTTCGCCGCGCCCATCTGGAGGGCCTTGAGCACCGCGCCGCGCGCGTCCTCGGGGCCGACGGTGACCGCGGTGACCTCCGCGTCGTCGGCGGCCTCGGCGATCTGGAGCGCCTGCTCCACGGCGTACTCGTCCAGCTCAGACAGCAGGCCGTCGACCGCGTCGCGGTCGGTGGTCAGGTCCTCGGCGAAGTGACGGTCGCCCGTGGCGTCGGGCACATACTTCACTGCGACTACGATCCTCAAGCTCACGCCTGCTCTCCTACTGCTTCCGTCCTGCACGTCTTCGTGAACTGCCCAGATTAGGGCCTGGGCGCGCGCGGTGGCCGCGTTCTGCCAGGGCGCGGCAACTGCCCCTGCGAATATATTACTCGTCAGTACACAGAGGTGCGGGTCCCTCCGCAAGGCCCGCGAACTGTGACGTGCCCGACCCGCGCCCCGCCACACCCGGTGGCCGGAAAGCGCCGGCGGCCGTCCGCTCAGACCGCCGCGCCCAGCGCGGCGATCACGTCGGCCCGGCGCGGCTGCCCGGCGGCGCGGCGCACCACCGCGCCGTCCGCGTCGAGCACGAGGACCGTCGGCGTCTTCAACACGTCCAGCCGCCGCACGAGTTCGAGGTGCGCCTCGGCGTCGATCTCCACGTGCCGCACCCCTTCCACCATGCCCGCGACCTCGCCGAGTATGCGGCGGGTGGCGCGGCAGGGCGCGCAGAAGGCGCTGGAGAACTGCACCAGCGTGGCCCGCTCGCCCAGCGGCTCCCCGAGGTCGCCCGCCGTCAGCCGCTGCCCGCCGTCCTTGGCCCGCACCCTGATCCTCCCGTCCCTGCGCCGGTGCACCAGTCCGTAGCCGCCGGCGACGACGAGCACGGCGAGGCAGACGATCGCTCCGACCATGCCGCCCACTCCCCTTCCGCCACCGGCCCGTCCGCTGCGCGCCGCGGGCACTCTCCGCTCCATGTGCCTATGGGCCCGCCGCCCACGGCAAGCCCTACCCGGCAAGCGTTCACAGGACCGCAATGATTCCCGCGGCTCCGGCGTGTCGCAGGTGGGTGATGATTCCAGCCATGGAGATCGATGTGCGCGGGCCCCGCTTCGGCGCCGCGGTGACCACGGTGGTGCTGGCGGTGGTGCTGGTGACCGGCAGCGGCTGGCTGCTGGCCGCGCAGGCGGTGGTCTTCGCGGTCGGCGCGGCCGCCGGGGTGGCCAGGTCGCCGTACGGCTGGGTGTTCCGCGCCCTCGTCCGGCCGCGGCTCGGGCCGCCGGCCGGGACGGAGGACGCGGCGCCGCCGCGCTTCGCGCAGGCCGTCGGGCTGTTCTTCGCGGCGCTGGGCACGGTCGGCTACCTGGTCGGGCCGCAGTGGCTGGGGCTGGCGGCGACCGGGTGCGCGCTCGCCGCCGCCTTCCTCAACGCGGCCTTCGCCTACTGCCTGGGCTGCGAGATGTACCTGCTGCTGAAGCGGGCCACGACCGCCTGAGTGCCGCCGCCGGGTCACGGCAGCCCGGTCGGCAGCCGCGCGGCCAGTTCCGTACGGCTGCCGGCGCCGCGCAGTGCGGCGAGCACCGGCGCGGGCGGGGCGGCGTACACCGCCGGGTAGTCCCGCTCGCCGTACGCAGGCCGTACGGGGAAGGCCAGTTGCTCCCGGTCGAGGCGGAAGCGGGCGTCGACCCCCGGCTTGTTGCCGCGCGGGTCCTGCCGCGCCCAGCGGCCGGTGCCGGGCAGCAGCAGCGCGATCAGCCCGTGCAGGACGGTGCCGCCGCCGTCGTCCGCGAGCCGCTGGTAGCACAGCCCGGCGGGGATGCCCTCGGCGCGCAGCAGCGCCACCAGGGCGTGGGACTTGGCGTAGCAGATGCCGTTGCGGGTGGCCAGCACCTCCGAGGCGCGCAGGCTCACCCGGTCGTCGCCGCTGTCGAAGGTGTGCGGCACCTCGTCGCGTACGTAGGTGTACGCCGCTTCCGCATATTCATACGGTCCGGGCGCGCCGGCGCGCAGCAGTGCGGCGGTGCGCAGGACCTGCGGGTGGCCGTGGTCGATGACGTCGTCGGCGCGCAGATACGCCGACGGGTCGGCGGTCTCCGGTACGGGCTCCATGGTGGGGAGCCTAGGGAGCCACCGACCCGTCGGTCAATGAGTTTGCATGCGACAGCATATCCATGCGGCCGGCCGTCGCGCGGTGGTCGCGGGGTCGCGGGCCGCCTCAGCCGGCCTGCATCTCCTCGGCGATGGCAGCGGCGAAGCCGTCCACGTCCGCCTCGGTGGTGTCGAAGGAGCACATCCAGCGCACCTCGCCGGTCGCCTCGTCCCAGAAGTAGAAGCGGTAGCGCTTCTGGAGCCGCTCGCTGACCTCGCGGGGCAGCAGCGCGAACACCGCGTTGGCCTGCACCCGCTGGGTGACCGTCACGCCGTCGATGCCGCTCACCGCGCGCTCCAGCCGGCGGGCCATCGCGTTGGCGTGGGAGGCGCTGCGCAGCCACAGGTCGCCTGCGAACAGCGCCTCGAACTGCACCGACACGAAGCGCATCTTGGAGGCGAGCTGCATGGACAGCTTGCGCAGGTGCTTGAGCGCGCGGACCCGCTCGGGGTTGAGCACGACCACGCACTCGCCGAGCAGCAGGCCGTTCTTGGTGCCGCCGACGGACAGGATGTCCGCGCCCGCCTCGGTGGTGAAGGCGGCCAGCGGCCGGCCCAGGCTCGCGGCGGCGTTGGCGATCCGGGCGCCGTCGATGTGCACGGCCATGCCCAGCGCGTGGGCGTGGTCGCAGATCGCCCTGATCTCCTCGGGCGTGTAGCAGGTGCCCAGCTCGGTGCTCTGGGTGATCGACGCCACCTGCGGCTGCGCGCGGTGCTCGTCCTCGAAGCCGTACGCCTGCCGGTCGATCAGCTCGGGGGTGAGCTTGCCGTCCTGCGTCGGCACGGTGAGCAGCTTCAGCCCGCCGACGCGCTCGGGCGCCCCGCACTCGTCCACGTTGATGTGTGCGGACTCCGCGCAGACCACCGCGCCCCAGCGCTCGGTGACCGCCTGGAGGGCGGTGACATTGGCGCCGGTGCCGTTGAAGACCGGGAAGACCTCCGCGGTGGGGCCGAAGTGGCCGCGGAAGAGCTCCTGGAGGTGGTCGGTGTACGCGTCGGCGCCGTAGGACACCTGGTGCCCGCCGTTGGCCAGGGCGAGGGCGGCCAGCACCTCGGGGTGCACCCCGGCGTAGTTGTCGCTGGCGAAGCCCCGGATGTCCGGGTCGTGCCGCCGTACGGCGTCGGTGCGGCCGCCGGGGGCGGCGGCGGGGTCGAGAGGGTCGGTCACGGTCGGGGCGTCAGCCACTGTCGGGTCCCGTTCACTTGCTGGGGGCTTGCGTGCCAGACGTCCGCGATCGCGTCGGCGAGGTCGCGTACGTCGGTGAAGCCGGCGAATTTGGCGTTCGGGCGCTGGGCCCGCATCTCATCGTGCACCAGCGCCTTGATCACCAGGACAGTGGCCGCCGCAGTGGGATTCTCGCCGCCGAGCTTGCGGAAGGAGTCGCCCATCGCCAGCGTCCATGCCTCGGCCGCCGCCTTGGCCGCCGCGTAGGCGGCGTTGCCGGCGGTGGGCGCGCTCGCGCCGGCCGCGCTGATCAGGACGTAGCGCCCGCCGGGGCTGCGCAGCAGGCCGTCGTGGAAGGCGAGCGTGGTGCGCTGCACGGTGCGCACCAGCAGGTCGTGCAGCAGGTCCCAGTCGGCGAGGTCGGTCTCGGTGAAGGTCGCGGAGCCGCGCCACCCGCCGACCAGGTGCACCAGGCCGTCGACCCGGCCGTGGGCCTTCTCGATCCGCCCGGCCCACTCCCGCGTGCCGTCCAGGTCCAGCAGGTCCACCACCTCGCCGGTGATGTCCGCGCCGCCCGCGTCGTAGCGCGCGGCGTCGACCGCCTGCGCGAGCCGCTCGGGGTCCGCGTCGGCGGCGATCACATGGCTGCCGGCCCGGGCCAGCCGCTGGAGCACCGCCCGGCCGGCCGGACCGCCCGCGCCCGCGACCGCGATCACCGCGCCGTCGAGCCCTCCCGCGTATGTCTCGGTCGTCATCTCCGCCTCCTCGCCGGCACCGGTCACGCGGCACCTCGCAGCGCGCTGTCGCCGGTGATCCCCTTGGTCGAGGCGATCACCTCACGGAGCTTCTTGGCAAGGGCCTCGTAGAACATGCTGAGCGGAAACTCGTCCGGCAGCACGTCGTCCACCAGCTTGCGCGGCGGGAGCGACAGGTCCAGGGCACCGGCGCCCTTGGCCCAGACGGAACCGGGGTGCGGGGACAGGTAGGTCGCGACCAGGTCGTAGGCGGCCAGCCAGTGCACGAGCTTGGGCCGGTCGATGCCGTCGCGGTAGAGGGCCTCGATCTCGCCGCACAGCTGGTTGGTGACCTGGGGGGCGCGCTCCCAGTCGATGTGCAGGGTGTTGTCCGTCCAGCGTACGGCGTCGTGCTTGTGCAGGTAGGCGAAGAGCAGCTGGCCGCCGAGGCCGTCGTAGTTGCGGACCCGCTCGCCGGTGACCGGGAAGCGGAAGAGCCGGTCGAAGAGGATCGCGTACTGCACGCCCAGGCCCATCGGGTGGCCCTCGGCCTGGAGCTTGACCGCCTCCTTGAAGGAGGTCAGGTCGCAGCGCAGTTCCTCCAGGCCGTACATCCAGAACGGGGCGCGCTGCTTGATCATGAACGGGTCGAACGGCAGGTCGCCGTGGCTGTGGGTGCGGTCGTGGATCATGTCCCACAGCACGTAGGTCTGCTGGGCGAGCTGCTGGTCCTCGACCAGGCGGGCGGCCTCCTCGGGCAGCTCCAGGCCGAGGGTGTCCACGGCGGCGGAGGTCACCGCGCGGAAGCGGGCGGCCTCGCGGTCGCAGAAGATCGCGCCCCAGGTCCAGCGCTCGGGGACGCTGCGGACCGCGACGGTCTCGGGGAAGAGCACCGCGGAGTTGGTGTCGTAGCCGGGGGTGAAGTCCTCGAAGGTGATCGGCACGAACAGCGGATTGTCGTACCGGGTGCGCTCCAGCTCGGCGAGCCACTCCGGCCACACCACGCGGAAGACCACGGCCTCCAGGTTGCGGTCCGGGTTGCCGTTCTGGGTGTACATCGGGAAGACGACCAGGTGCTGGAGGCCGTCGCGCCGGTCGGCGGCGGGCTGGAAGGCCAGCAGGGAGTCGAGGAAGTCCGGTACCGCGAAGCCGCCGTCGGCCCAGCGGCGCAGGTCGGTGGCGAGCGCGCGGTGGTAGGCCGCGTCGTGCGGCAGCAGGGGGGCGAGCTGTTCGAGGGCGTCCACGACGCGGCCCAGGGTCCGGGCGGCGTCGTCGCGGGAGGGCGCGTCCTCGGCGTCGAAGTCGATCGAGCCGTCCTTCTTCTGCCACGGCCGGATCGCCTCGACGGCCTGCTTCAGCACCGGCCACTGAGGGTGCCCGAGCACGCCGTCGCCGGATATCCCGCCTCCGGTTGCCACCTTCGACGAAAGAACTTCGCCCATGACCCCTCCTCCACGAAAGAAACTGTCGTGCGAACAGCGTAGTCACGCCCGGGCCCCGCCTTCAAGGCCACCCCCTTGAAAACGTCCTGCCCAAGCCGCCGAAAGCCGTTGATTTTACGGTTCGATGCCAGGATGCGTCGCTAAAAGTTGCGGCGCGCGCCCAGGTGTGCAGCCGAAGAACCCCTCGGCCACCACACGGTCACCGCCCGGCCGCACCCGCGCACTAGGGTGCCGTCATGAGCTTCCTGACTGTGGGCCACCGCGGGGTCATGGCCGTCGAGCCGGAGAACACCCTGCGGTCCTTCCGCCGCGCGGAGCGCGAAGGCGTGGACCAGATCGAACTGGACCTGCACCTGAGCAAGGACGGCGCCCTGGTGGTCATGCACGACGCGACCGTGGACCGCACCACCGACGGCGCCGGGCCGATCCGCGACCTCCCCCTCGCCGAGATCCGCCGCCTGGACGCGGGGCTCGGCGAGCAGGTGCCCGTTTTCGAGGAGGTCCTCGACGCGGTGAGGTGCCCGGTCCAGGCCGAGATCAAGGACGTCGCCGCCGCGCGGGTGCTTGCCTCGGTGCTGCGCGAACGCGAGGAGACCGGCCGGGTCAGCGTGCTGTCCTTCCACGACGAGGCGCTCGCCGAGATCCACGCCCTGCTGCCCGGGGCCGCCACCGTACTGGTCGCCAGTGAGCTCGGCCCGGACCTCGTGCCGCGCGCCCAGGCGGTCGGTGCCCGCCTGGTCAGCCTCGACCTCACCCGGCTCACCCTGGAGGTCGTCGGCCGCTGCCACGACGCCGGGATCGCCGTCATGGCCTGGAGCGTCAACACCCCGCAGGACTGGGCCCTGGTGCGCGCGCTGCGGCTGGACGGCGCCGCCACCGACCTGCCGCCCGCGCTCGGCCGCGACCTGAAAGAAGAAGAAGCGGACCGGATCTGAGCGCCCGGATCTGCGCGCAGGCCCCGCGACGCCCGGCCCGCGCCGGGCGTCGCGGGCCGCGGTCACCGCGCGCCGCGGTGCGGCCACCGACCGCGCCTGGACGCGCCCCCCTGTTGAAACATCGCGGACACAATGGTCCGGCATCCGGACGGAGTGCCCAATCGCGTGGACAGACCGGCCGCCCGGGTGCCAAGGTCCCGCCATGCGCCCCGCGATCTCTCCGTCCCGGCACGGCGCGGCCCTCGCCGCGGCCGCCCTGCTCGCCCTGGCCCTGGCCGCCTGCGCCCCGCAGGACGACGACAACTCCTCGGCGAGCGCCGCACCCTCGGCAAGCACCTCGGGCGCCGCCGCGTGCCGCCCCGCCTCGCTCGCCACCCACACCGGCGGCAAGTTCACCGTCGGCACCGACAACCCGGCGTACGCCCCCTGGTTCGTGGACGACAAGCCGTCCAACGGCAAGGGCTACGAGTCGGCCGTCGCCTACGCGGTGGCCAAGCAACTCGGCTACGGCGCCGACCAGGTGGTGTGGCAGAAGGTGCCGTTCAACAGCGCCTTCTCCCCCGGTGCCAAGTCCTTCGACGTGGACATCAACCAGGTCTCCATCACCGACGAGCGCCGCAAGACGGTGGACTTCTCCCCCGGCTACTACGACGTGCGGCAGGCCGTCGTGGCACCCAAGGGGTCGAAGATCGCCGGGGCGCACTCCCTGGCCGACCTGAAGAACGCGAAGCTGGGCGCCCAGGTCGGCACCACCAGCCTCGACGTCATCGACGACGTCGTGAAGCCGACCAAGCAGCCCGCCGTCTTCCAGCGCAACGACCTCGCCGTGGCCGCCCTGAAGAACGGCCAGGTCGACGGCATCGTGGTCGACCTGCCGACCGCGTTCTACATCACCGGCTCCGAGATCCCCACGGCCACCGTCGTCGGGCAGTTCGCCACCACCGGCACCAAGGGCGCCGCCGCCGAGCAATTCGGCCTGGTGCTGGACAAGGGCAGCAAGCTCACCTCCTGCGTCTCGCAGGCGGTCACCACGCTCCGTTCGAACGGCACGCTGGCCGCCCTGGAGAAGAAGTGGCTGTCGGACGCGGTGGACGCCCCGGTGCTCAAGTGACCGTCCAGGACCAGCGGGCGGACGACCGGGAGGGCGGCCCGGCCAAGGCGGGCGCGGACCCGTACCGGCCCTCCGCGCGGCGGCTGGCCCGCGAGCGCTATCGGCGCCGCCGCACCCGCCGCGCCTTCGCCGTCGCCGCCGCCAGCACGGCGGCGACGGCGGCCGTGCTGTACGCGCTGATCGTCAACTCGCCCGGCTGGGACCGCACCCGGCAGACGTTCTTCGACGCCCACTACGCGCGGATCTCGCTGCACCCGGTGCTGCACGGCCTGTGGCTGAACCTGCGGCTGCTGGTGGTGTGCGGGGCGGTCGTCCTGGTCGCCGGGCTTCTGATGGCCCTGCTGCGCACCCTGCGCGGCCCGGTGTTCTTCCCCGTCCGCGCCCTGGCGACGGCCTATGTCGACTTCTTCCGCGGGCTGCCGCTGATCATCTGCATCCTGCTGTGCGTCTTCGGCATCCCGGCGCTGCGGCTGACCGGGGTGACCAACAACCCGGTGCTGCTGGGCGCCTTCGCACTCTGCCTGACCTACACCGCCTACGTGGCCGAGGTGTTCCGCGCCGGCATCGAGAGCGTGCACCCCAGCCAGCGCGCCGCCGCCCGCTCGCTGGGCCTGAGCAACGCGCAGGCGATGCGGCACGTCGTGCTGCCGCAGGCCGTACGCCGGGTGGTGCCGCCGCTCCTCAACGACCTGGTCTCCCTCCAGAAGGACACCGGCCTGGTCTCGATCGGCGGCGCGGTGGACGCGGTCTACGCGGCGCAGATCATCGCCAGCCGCGACTTCAACTACACGCCCTACGTCATCGCGGGCCTGATCTTCGTGGTGATCACCATCCCCATGACGCGCTTCACCGACTGGGTGGCCGCGCGGATGAACCGGCGGCAGTCGCAGGGAGGCGCGGTATGAGCGCGACGGACCCGCTGGAGGCGGCGGAGGGCGCCGCGGCGGCGAAGCCGTCCGCTGCCCCCGAGGACGCCGCGCCGGTGCTGCGGCTGGAGGCCGTACGCAAGACCTACGGCGGCAGCGTGGTGCTGCGCGACATCGCCCTGGAGGTGCCCGCGCACACCGTCACCGCGCTCATCGGCGCCTCCGGCTCGGGCAAGTCCACGCTGCTGCGGTGCGCGAACCTGCTGGAGGAGGTGGACGACGGGGCGATCTTCCTCGACGGCGAGGAGATCACCGACCCGCGCGCCGACGTGGACGACGTACGGCGCCGGATCGGCGTCGTCTTCCAGGCGTACAACCTCTTCCCGCACATGACGGTGCTGGACAACATCACGCTCGCGCCGCGCCGTGTGCACAAGGAGCCCCGGGCGCAGGCCGAGGCCCGCGCCAAGGAACTGCTGGAGCGGCTGGGCCTGGCCGACCGCGCCCGGGAGTACCCCGACCGGCTCAGCGGCGGCCAGCAGCAGCGGGTCGCGCTGCTGCGCGCGGTCGCCACCCGGCCGCGGCTGCTGCTCCTGGACGAGATCACCGCCGCGCTCGACCCGGAACTGGTCGGCGAGGTCCTGTCGGTGGTCCGCGACCTCAAGGAGCAGGGCATGACGATGGTGATCGCCACCCACGAGATGGCGTTCGCCCGCGAGGTCGCCGACCAGGTGTGCTTCCTGGACGGCGGGGTGGTCCTGGAGCGCGGCACCGCGGCCGAGGTGTTCGGTGCCCCGCGCGAGCAGCGCACCCGGGAGTTCCTGCGGCGCGTCACGGAGTCCGGCCGGCTGTGAGCCGCGGGCGCGGTGCAGGTCGAAGCGGCGGGCGCGGAAACCGTGCCGGTCGTACCGGCCGCGGCGGCCGTCGCGGCCGAGATCGCGCCCGCGCCCGTCAGCCGAGCCGCTTGGTCAGCAGCTCGAACTCCAGGTCGTCGCGGGTCGGCAGGCCGAACCGCTCCTGGCCGTAGGGGAAGGGCGACATCTCGCCGGTGCGGGCGTAGCCGCGGCGCACGTACCAGGCGATCAGCTCCTCGCGGGCGCTGATCACGGTCATGTGCATCTCGGACACGCCCCACTCCTGGACGGCCACCCGTTCGGCCTCGGCGATGATCAGCTTGCCCAGGCCCGCGCCCTGGAGCTTCGGGCGGACCGCGAACATCCCGAAGTAGGCGTGCAGCCCGCGGTGTTCGAGCTGGCAGCAGGCCACGAGCCCGCCGTCGCGCTCCACCGCCAGCATCATGCTGTCGGGCTTCTCCACCACGTCCAGCACGCCCTGCGGGTCGGTGCGCTGCCCCTCGAGGAGGTCCGCCTCGGTGGTCCACCCGGCGCGGCTCGCGTCGCCCCGGTAGGCGGACTCGACCAGGTCCACAAGGGCGGGCACGTCGGCCGCGGTCGCGGGACGGAAGCTGAGGGATGCGGTGTCCATGCCGGTCAGATTATCGAAGGCGGGCGCCGCGGCCGAGGCCCGCGCAGGCATCGGAACGACATCACACCGGCCGCGCGGGGGCCGGGGTCTGGGGTCTGGGGGCTGGGGGCGCGCGTGGGGCGGCGCGCACTCCCCCGGGCACTCCCGCGCGCTCGTCTGCGCGCCCGCGGGGCCGGGTAGGACCCGAACGGACGGACGAACGGGGCGGCAGGGCGAAGAGAAGAACGGGGGGCCGAGCACCGATGGGCGAACCGCTGCTGGTCGCATGGCTCCTCGTCGCGCTGAGCGCCGCGTCGGCCGCGTCCTGCCTCGCGCGGGCGAAGGACCGGGGCGAGGCCGTGATGGGCGCCGGCATGGCGGTGATGGCGGTGCCCGCCTCCGTCCTCGACCCGCACCGCTGGGTCGCCCCGGTCTTCGCGGTCGTCTACGCGGCCGCCGCGCTGCGCGCCCTGCTCCCGGGCACCCATGCCACCGGCCACCGGGTGCACCACGTGGTCTGCTCGGCCGCGATGGTCTACATGGCCGTGGCCATGGCCCAGGCACCCCCGGGCGACGGCCACGCCATGGCGATGGGCGGCGCGGGCACCCCGGCGGCGACCGGCCTGCTCCTCGCCTACTTCGCGGCCTACGTCCTGCGCGCCGGCGTCCGCCTCGCCTTCCCGCCCCTGCCGGCCACCGGCACCCTCATACCCGGCGTACCCGGCACATCAGGCGCACCAGGCCCCGGCGGCGGCGCGAGCGGACCCGTCCCGCTGCGACACTCCGCCGAAGTCGCGGCCGCCTGCCGGGTGTCCATGGCCCTCGGCATGCTCGTGATGCTGCTCCTGCTGTAGTGCGGCAGTCCCGCTGTGGGCCGGCGGCGTGGTGCCGTGGCCAAAGGCGGCAGGGCGCAATGAGTTGTACGTCACATCGGCGTCCTTGCCGCGTCACAGTGCGCGGGGCGGCTCCTAGGGTGATCGGCATGACGGTCCCGTGTGTGCTGCTGGTTCTCGGCGCACTTGCGGCGGCGATGGCGCCGCGTCTGCTCGCCCGTGCCGAATGGCCCGAGCGCGAGCCGGTACTCGCCCTGTGGGTGTGGCAGTGCGTCGTCGCCGCGGTGCTGCTGTGCTGCGTGTCCGCGATGGCGCTGACCGCGTCCGCCGCCTGGGCGGCGGTGCGCGGCCATGTCTTCGCGTTCGCGCCGCACGGCGTCGAGGACGCCTACGGGCTGGCCGGGTACGGACGTTGGGCGGGCACCCTCGCGGTCGCGCTCGCCCTCGGCGGCGTGTGGACCGCCGCGATGCTCACCCGCGAGGTGCGTGCCGCACGCGGCCGGCGCCGCTCCCGCCGGGCCGAACTCCAGGTGCGCTCGCCGCGGCTGCCCGGGGAGACGGTGCCGCCCGGCGAGCGGCTGGTCGTACTGGAGGACCACCGCTGCGACGCGTGGTGGCTGTCGGGCGCGCGGCCGCAACTGGTGATCACCACCGCCGCGCTGGGCCGGCTCAAGGGCCGCCAGCTCGACGCCGTCCTCGCCCACGAGCAGGGCCACGCCCGCGCCCGCCACGACCTGCTGCTGCACTGCGCGGGCGCGCTCGCGGGCGGCTTCCCCCAGGTCCCGGTCTTCGCCGCCTTCCGCGACCAGGTGCACCACCTGGTCGAACTGGCCGCCGACGACACCGCCTCGCGCCGTTTCGGCCGGCTCACCACGGCCCTGGCGCTGGTGGAGCTCAACGAACCCCGCGGTGTCTTCGGCCCCTCCCCGCAGCCGCTGGCCGAGCTGCCGGGCCGGGTCAACCGCCTGCTGGCGCCGGCCCCGCGGCTGCCGGTCGCGCAGCGGCTGCGCCTGACGGTCCTGGCCCTGCTGGTCCCCGCGGTGCCGCTGATCATCACCTTCGGCCCGGGCCTGCACGCCCTGACCTGAACCGGCCGCGACCGTCCGCGGCTATCCCGGGTCGGCCCGCGCCGCCCCACCCGCCGAGCATCCGAACCGCCGCGGAACGCGTCTGGAATGCTGGACCCAGCGACCACTACCGGGGAGGCACCATCAAGGCGGTCATGTTCGATTTCTCGGGCACCCTGTTCCGGATCGAGCCCTGCGAGCGCTGGCTCCGGGGCGCGCTCGCGGCCGAGGGCGTCGAGGCGACGGACAACGAAGTCACCACGTACGCACGGGAGTTGGAGCGGGCGGGGGCGCAGCCGGGCGGGGCGCCACCGGAGGCGCTGCCGGCGGAGCTGACCGAGCTGTGGCAGACCCGGGACCTCACCGCGGAGCGGCACCAGGCGGCGTACACGGCCCTGTCCCGGTCGGCGGGCCTGCCCTGGGACATCCACGACACGCTGTACGAGCGGCACCGCAGTCCCGCGGCGTGGCAGCCGTACCCGGACACCGCGCGGGTACTGGCCGCACTGCGTGAGCGCGGGGTGCCGGTGGCGGTGGTGAGCAACATCGGGTGGGACCTGCGGCCGGTCTTCCGGGTGCACGGCGTGGCGGACCTCGTCGACGCCTTCGTGCTCAGCTATGAGCACGAGGTGCAGAAGCCCGACCCGCGGCTGTTCCAGGTGGCGCTCGACGCGCTCGGCGCCGGCGGCGAGGCGGCCCGCGAGACGGTGATGGTCGGCGACAGCGCGCAGGCCGACGGCGGCGCGACGGCGCTGGGCTGCCGGTTCCTGCTGGTGGACCCGCTGCCGGTCGCGGACCGGCCCGACGCGCTGCTGGCCCTGCTGGACCCGCCGGCCTCGTCCGGCGCGCGTCAGGACGCCGGGGCCGGGCGCCAGGAAGCGGGCGGCAACGGACCGTAGAACGGCACAACCGGGCGTCCGCTCCGACGATCCCCCGTGTCGTCGGAGCGGACGCCCGATCCCCGTACACCCGCCACTATCTGGCCCGGCGAGCCGCGTTGAGTATATTGGCTCAGAGCCAGTCAACGCAGGAGTTCATCATGTCCCCTCGCAGCGCATCGGTCAATGAAGCGATGCGACAGCGTTCGCGCGAACGCCTGTTGCAGGCGACCGTCGAGCTGGTCGAGGAACGCGGCTACGAGGCCACGACACTGGCCGACATCACCAAACGCGCCGGTTCCGCACGCGGCCTGGTGTCGTACTACTACTCGGGGAAACGGGCGCTGGTGCAGTCCGCGGTGCACCGGCTGATGAACCGGGAGCTGGCCGCGGCGCTGGCGGCCGAACCCGAGCCGACCGACGGCGACGAGGTGCTGGCCCGCGCGATCGACGCGATCCTCGGGCTGACCGTCACGCACACCAAGCTGATGCGCATCCACATGTCCCAGATCCTGGCCGACGAGGGCTTCATCCAGTGCCCGGAGCAGCAGCGGCTGGCGGCACTGCTGGAGGAGGCCGTGGTGCGGTGGGGTTCGGAGACCGCGCGGGAGGAGTACCGGCTGCTGCGCGCGCTGCTGATGGGCGCGACCGTGGCGCTGCTGCTGCCGGGCGCGCCGATGCCGGTGGCGCGGCTGCGGTCGGAGCTGTTCCAGCGCTACCGGCTGGACTGGCAGTTGGGGGTGCCGCCCTGCGCGCAGGACCCGCGCGAGCCGGCCGGCCTCCCCGACGCCGCCACCCCCCTCAAACCCGCCTGACCCGGCCGCCCGCCGCGGCTGCCGATCGCCGCCGCCCGGACCACGGAGTTCGGGCCCCGCGCGCGCTGCCGCCCGGGGCGTGGATCGTGGACTCGGGTGCGGGGCAGGGGGGTTGAGCCAGTAGAGTGACGGACTGTGACTGCGCGACCGTTGGACGAGATTGTCGAGGCGGGCTGGGCGAAGGCGCTCGAGCCCGTGGCGGACCGGATCGCGGCGATGGGGGACTTCCTCCGCGCCGAGATCGCCGCGGGCCGTACGTACCTGCCCTCGGGGGCCAACGTGCTGCGCGCCTTCCAGCAGCCCTTCGACGAGGTGAAGGTGCTCATCGTCGGCCAGGACCCGTACCCGACGCCGGGGCACGCGGTCGGGCTGAGCTTCTCCGTCGCGCCGGACGTGCGGCCGCTGCCGGGCAGCCTGGAGAACATCTTCCGCGAGCTGCACAGCGACCTCGGCGCGCCCCGGCCCTCCAACGGCGACCTGACCCCCTGGACGCGGCAGGGCGTACTGCTGCTCAACAGGGCGCTGACCACGGCCCCGCGCCGCCCGGCCGCCCACCGCGACAAGGGCTGGGAGCAGGTGACCGAGCAGGCGATCCGGGCGCTGGCCGCCCGCGGCCGCCCGCTGGTGTCGATCCTGTGGGGCCGCGACGCCCGCAACGCGCGCCCCCTGCTCGGCCCGCTGCCCGCGATCGAGTCCGCGCACCCCTCGCCGATGTCGGCGGACCGCGGCTTCTTCGGTTCGCGCCCCTTCAGCCGGGCCAACGACCTGCTCGTGCAGCAGGGCAGTCAGCCTGTGGACTGGCAACTGCCCTGAGCCGGGCCGCGGGGTAGTCTGCCCGGGTGACGACGCATTCCAACACCCCGGCCGGCTGGTACGCCGACCCGCAGGGCACTCCGAATCTGCTGCGGTACTGGGACGGCGCCCAGTGGACCGAGCACACCAACCCCGGCCAGGTCCCGGGCCAGCAGAAGCCCTCACAGGAGGGCGGCAGCGCCTGGGAGCTGGACGTCAGCCGCTCGCCCGACCCCGCGCGCATCCAGCACCAGGTGCAGGGCCAGGCGGGCGTCGCCTCGCCCGGCTACGGCGGTGGCACCCTGTTCACCGAGCCGGTCCTGGTGGTGAACCAGAAGGCGAAGCTGATCGAGCTGGTCAACGAGTACACCGTCTTCGACCAGAACGGCCGGACCCTCGGCTCGGTGGTGGAGGTCGGCCAGAGCACCGCGAAGAAGGTGCTGCGCTTCGTCTCCAGCGTGGACCAGTTCCTCACCCACAAGCTGGAGGTGCGCGACGCGCAGGGCGTGCCGCAGCTGGTGCTCACCCGCCCGGCGAAGCTGATCAAGTCCAAGGTGCAGGTGCACCGGGCGAACGGCGAGCCGCTGGGCGAGATCGTCCAGCAGAACGCCTTCGGCAAGATCAAGTTCGGCTTCATGTACAACGGCCAGCAGATAGGCGCGATCAAGGCCGAGAACTGGCGGGCCTGGAACTTCGCCATCGTGGACCACACCGACACCGAGATCGGCCGGATCACCAAGACGTGGGAGGGCCTGGCGAAGACGATGTTCACCACCGCCGACAACTACGTCCTCCAGATCCACCGGCAGCTGGCCGACCCGCTGCTGAGCATGGTCGTGGCGTCCGCGCTCACCGTGGACACCGCGCTCAAGCAGGACTCGCGCGGGCTCGGCTGACACGTGCGGGATTCCTTCGGGCAGCCGGGCGCGGACGGCGCCGGCCCGTGGGTGCTGGGGATCGACTCCGGCGGCTCGGGCGTACGCGTCGGGCTCGCGCCCGCCGGTGCGCCGGCGGCCGCAGCCGTGGCCGCGGCCGACCGCCCCGCGGTCACCGGCCCGCACGGCATCGACGCGGCGAGCCTGCTGACGCGGGTACGGCCGCTGGCCGCGGAGCTGATGGCGTCCGCCGGGGCCGAGCGGATCGCGGCGGCCTGTGTCGGCGCGGCCGGGATGGCCACGCTCGGCGACGACCTGCGCGCCCACCTGCCGGCCGCGCTCGCCGACGCCTTCGGAGTACGGCACCTCGCGCTGGCCGGCGACGCGGTGACGGCGTACGCGGGCGCGCTCGGGCTGCGCCCCGGCGTGGTGGTGGCCGCGGGCACCGGGATGATCGCGCTGGGCACCGGCGCGGACGGCGGCGGCTGGCGGCGCGCGGACGGCTGGGGCCATCTGCTGGGCGACGCCGGCGGCGGCGCCTGGATCGGCCGCGCGGGCCTGGACGCGGCCATGCGCGCCCACGACGGGCGCGCCGGCGGCTCCACGGCGCTGCTGGCCGCGGCCCGGGAGCGCTTCGGGCCGCTGGACACGCTGCCGGGGCAGCTCTACCCGCGGCCCGACCGCGCCGCCGTGCTCGCCTCCTTCGCGCCCGACGTGGCCCGGCACTGCGGCAGCGACCCGGTGGCCGAGGGCATCCTGCGGCAGGCCGCGGCGCACATCCTCGAGGCGGCCGCCGCCGTACGGCCCGGCCCCGGCCCGGTCGACGTGGCGCTGGCCGGCGGGCTGTTCCGGATGGGCGAGCCGCTGCTCGGCCCGCTGCGGCAGCAGGCGGCCGGACTGCTGCCCGGTGCCGCCCTGGTGCCGGCCGCGGGCGACCCGCTGGACGGCGCGCTGCTGATCGCGGACGCCCTGCGGCAGGGCCCGCTGCCGCTGCCCGCCGACCCGGGCCTGCTCTCGGTCACGGTGGCGGACCGCCCGCGGACGCCGCCGCGGGCACGACCGGAACCGTAGGGCCCCCGACCGCGGGGCAGCCGCCGTTCGGGGCACCCCAGGCGTACCGCCCGTCACACCCCGCCGTCGAAACGGACACTTCCGGACAGGTCCGACCTCCTTCGCACCCGGGCGAACAAGGAGGCGGCGCAACGCGTTAGCATGCGTCGCCATGAGCAATGCCACAGGGCCCGCCTCCGGCCTCCCCGTTCGAATGCCGCGTCCGCGCCAGCCGGGACGACACCGCCGCCCGGAGGCGCTCAGCGCGCCCGAGGGTTCCCCGGCGCTGGTCCTCGCCGTGCCGGGCACCCCGACCGCAGCGGCGCTCAGCCTGGCCGAGGAGGTCGTGAGCATCGCCCGCTCGGAGCTGTCCGGGCTCGACCCCCGGATCGCCTTCGTGGACGGCGAGGACGGCGAACTGGGCGACTTCCCGTCGCTGCGCGGCGTTCTCGACCAGCTGGCGGTCGAACGGCCCGGAGAGGACACCTCGGCGGTCGTGGTGCCCCTGCTGGCCGGCCCCGAGGCGGCGGCGCTGCGCCGGATCAGGCAGGCCGTGGTCGACAGCAAGGCCCAGGTGGAGCTGACCGACGTGCTCGGCCCGCACCCGCTGCTCGCCGAGGCGCTGCACGTGCGGCTGTCGGAGGCGGGGCTCGCGCGCGCCGACCGCGCCCGGCTGTTCACGGTCGCCACGGCGGCCGACGGCATCATCCTGGCCACGGTGGGCGGCGAGGAGGCGGCGCAGGCGGCCGGCGTGACCGGGCTGCTGCTGGCCGCGCGGCTCGCGGTGCCGGTGCTGGCCGCGGCGCTGGACGTGGACGGCGCGATCGCGACCACCGCCGAGCAGCTGCGGGCGTCGGGCTCCTCCACGCTGGCGCTGGCGCCGTGCCTGATCGGCCCGGAGATCGCCCCGCAGCTGCTGCACACCGCGGCGGAGGAGGCGGGCTGCTCGGGCGCCGACGCGCTGGGGCCGTACCCGGCCGTCGGCAAGCTCGTGGTGACGCAGTACGCCACGGCGCTGGGCATCGCGCTCCAGCCCGCCCAGCCGGGCGGCGCGCAGCAGCAGTAGCGGCCCGTCACAGGGCCGCCAGGACGCGAACGGCGCGGGCGCCTCCCCGGGTTGCCGAGGGGGCGCCCGCGCCGTGCGCAGGACGTACGGTGCCGCGGCCCGAGGGGCGAGCCGGCGGCCTGACGGGCGGCCGACGGGCGGACGGGCGCGCGACTCAGGCGAACAGCACGCAGGACACCGCGGGCAGCTGGAGCGCACCGGACCGCGCGGGCATCCCAGTGGCCTCGTCGACGTCGAACCAGGTCACGTCGCCGGAGCGCTCGTTGGCGGCGTACAGGCGGGTGCCGGACGGGTCGAGGGTGAGGTGGCGCGGCCAGGAGCCGCCGCAGTCCACGGTGTCGAGGAGTTCGAGCTGCTCGCCGCTGTCGTCCAGGCGGAGCACCGCGATGCTGTCGTGGCCGCGGTTGGCGGCCCAGGCGAAGCGGCCGTCGGGCGAGACCACCAGCTCCGAGGGGTAGTTGTCGCCCGTGGCGCCCTCGGGCAGCACCCGCGTCTCGGCGAGCGGCCGCAGGCTGCCCTTGTCCGCGTCGAAACGGCAGACGGTGACGACGGAGTCCAGTTCGTTCAGCACGTAGGCGTGGCCGCCGCGGGGGTGGAAGGTCAGGTGGCGCGGGCCGATGCCGGAGCGCAGGCCGAGTTCGCGTTCCACCTCCAGCTCGCCGGCGGACGGCTCCAGTTCGCACACCCGGACCGAGTCGGTGCCCAGGTCGACGGTGAGCAGCCAGCGGCCGCTGGGGTCGGGCACCACCGCGTGGGCGTGCGGGGCCTCCTGGCGCTGCCGGTTCGGGCCGTCGCCCTCGTGCTCCAGGACGCAGCGCACCGCGCCGAGCGCGCCGCCCTCCTCGACGGCGAGCACGCTGACGCTGCCGGGCGCCGCGTAGTTGGCGGTGGCCAGGTGGCCGCGGTGCAGCGCCAGGTGCGTCGGGGAGCCGCCGCGCACCGGGACGGGCGCGCCGAGCAGCTTGGGGGCGGCCGGGTCGGCGAGCGAGAAGGCGGCCGCGGTGCCCTCCGGTTCGCTCTCGCCGACCGTGTAGAGGGTGCCGCCGTCGGCGGACAGGGCCAGGAAGGACGGGTTCGCCACTTCCGCGGTGTGGCCGAGCGCGGTCAGCGCGCCCGTGCCCGGGTCGACCTCGGCGGCGGTGAGCCCGCGCCCGCCCGCCGACGTGAACGACCCGATGTACGCATGTCCGGCCACTTGCCGTACCTCTTCCGACTGACGTCTTTACGGCGGCTGAGAGTAGTACCTGTGGCGGTCCACGTCGCCCCCGGGTCACCCGGTGGGGGCATGGCGGACCCCCGGCGCGACGCGCGCGGTCGCGGCCGGGGGTCCGGTTCGCGCGGCCGGACGGTCAGAAACCGCCGTAGGACGACACGGTGTAGGCGCAGTCGGTGTAGTAACTGCCCGAACGCAGCGTCTCGGAGTCCGCGTGGGAGGTCGCGGAGGAGTCACCCGACGGTTTGTGCAGGAAGTAGATGGTGCCGGTCGGCAGGTAGATGGTCTTCTGCGGGTAGTGCTTGCCGCTGGCCTGGCAGGCGCTGCCCTGCGCGCTGATCTCGCTGGAGTAGTCCGAGCAGCTGCTGCACGCCGGCAGGGTGAAGCTGCCGGTGACCTTGCCGGTGTAGAGGATCTCGACCGGGTCGGGGCTGTCGTTGCTGACGATCAGTTTGATGCTGCCGCCGGAGGCCATCGTGGGCACGTGCTTGCCCGCGGCGGACTCCTCCTTGGCGATCTCGGCGGCGATGGCGAACTTCTTGGCCAGCGCGTGGTGCGTGTCGTGCGGGTACTTGTCGGTGAAGTCGTTCATCGTGGTGAGCGCGGAGTCGAAGTCGCCGGACTTGTACTGGTGCACGCCGCAGGCGTAGGTGCCGGACTCCACATGGCTGTCGGCGCGCGAGGAGTCCTTGGTCAGGGCGTCCTTGGAGCTGCCCTGCGCCTTGTCGGCGAGGGTGGTGGCGAAGGAGCCGAGGCCGGTGACGCGGCTGGTCGCGCCGCAGGGGTCGCTGCCGCCGATCGCCTTGACGGCCTTGTCGATCGTGCCGCTGACGGCCGGCTCGACCTTCGCGGCCTGCGCCGACTGCGGGAAGGTGGTGAGCAGGTCGGCGAGGTCGTCCTCGTCGCCGCCGGACGCGGTGGTCTTCGAGGTGTTCTCCAGGTCGAGCACGCCGCATTCGTACAGCGACGTCGCCAGGCGGTCGTCGGGCCAGGTGGCGAGCGAGCCGAGGCCGTCCTTGCCGAACGTGCCGGGCACGCTGCGCAGGTACTTCAGCGGCGGTATGGCGTCGCAGTACTGCTGCTGGTCGTAGGGGGCTGCGACGGTCCGGTAGAAGGTCCGCATCCGGTCCGGCACGAGCTTCGCGGCCTTGGAGCCGGAGTGGTGCTTCTTCAGGTCGCGGTAGGAGTCCAGGGCCGAGGTGTAGTTGGGCTGGGCGGTGGCGAAGTCCTTGCCCTTGGCGGCGGTCACCTTGCCGTCGGCGGCGGCGAGGCGGTCCAGCAGCATCTTCTGCGTGGCGTCGTCGCGCGCGTGGTCGTAGAGGACGACGCCGCCGGCCGGTACGGCCAGCAGCACCAGGCCGATGACGACGGCGACCGGGGCCAGCGGCGGCCAGGACAGGCGGGTGCGCAGGCCGCGCCACGCGCCGTGCGCGGCGGCCAGCAGGAGGAAGGCCAGGTATCCGTAGCGGACGCCGCCGGCGACGCCGTCCGGCTTGGCGGGGAGCGCGACCACCAGCAGGACGGCGGTGGCGATCAGGCAGACCGCGAGGCCCAGCCAGCGGCGCATGGCGGCGTAACCGAGGCCGAGGCCGCTGAGGTTGAGCAGGCCGACCGCGACGGCCCGCAGCGCGTCGGCGGGCGGGCGGGGCGCTGCGGGCGGGGCGGGTGGCGGCAGGGGGAAGCCGGCGCCGCTGCCGGGCGGGCCGAAGCCGCCGGCGGGGGCGCCGTACGCGCCGTAGCCGCCGTAGCCGCCCGCGGTGGGCGGTCCCGGGGGCGCCGCGGGGGGCGCTGTGGGGGGCGCCGGCGGCACGGGCGGGACCGGCGGGGGTGTGCCGTAGCCGGCCCCGCCCGGGGCGCCGTAGCCGCCTGTCTGCGGGGAGCCCGGGGTCGCCGCGCCCCCTGAACCGCCCGCGTCACCGGGCGGCCGCGCGTCCTGCGTCCCGCCGCCCCCGGCCTCGTTCTGCCTGTCCCAAGACACCGCGAACTCCCCCCACCCTCGGTCACCGTCGTCGCCGTCCGCGGGCACGCGTGATCACGCCCGCACGTGGGCGGAGCCTATGCGTACCGGCCGCTTCCTGCCCGTAAATATAAAGATTCCGTCAACAGACCGCCGGTTCCCGCCGGGACGGACTTTTCCGTCCGGCCAGGCGGTGGCTCGAAATGATCGTCGGCCGCACGCCCGTCGGTACGGTGAATATGCCAAGAACACAGCCGTGAGGGGACCACCGGCCCATGCCCGTCGACGCCCTGGACGCCCGTATCCTGCGGCTGCTCCTGAAGCAGCCGCGCACCAGCGTCCGCGAGTACGCCCGCATCCTCGGCGTCGCCCGCGGCACCCTCCAGGCGCGGCTGGACCGCATGGAGCGCGACGGTGTGATCACCACCGCGGGCCCGCGCGTCTCCCCCGCCGCGCTCGGCCACCCGGTGCTGGCGTTCGTGCGGATCGAGGTGACGCAGGGCCAGCTCGACGGGGCCGGCGCGGAGTTGGCGGCGGTGCCCGAGGTCATCGAGGCGTTCTCGATCACCGGCGGCGGCGACCTGCTCGCCCGGGTCGTGGCCCGCGACAACGCGCACCTGGAGGACGTCATCCAACAGCTCATACGGCTGCCGGGCGTGGTCAGGACGCGCACCGAGATCGCGCTGCGGGAGCGCGTCGCCGAACGGGTGCTGCCGCTGGTGGAGTCGGTGGAGCAGGCGGCGGAGCAGCCGCCGCGCACCGGGGAGCCGGACACCGCCGCCGAGGGCGGCGGAGGGGAGAGCGGCGGAGGGGAGAGCGGCGGAGGGAATGGCGGGGCGGGTGAGGACACCGCCGCACCGGTGCCCTCACCCGCCCCGGACATCCCCGCGGTGCCGTCCCAGGCGCAGCGGCACCAGGCGCCCTCCCACGGGCCGTCGGCTCAGCGCGCCGCCAGGTAGTCCTTCGCCTCCTGGGGCGCCTTGGCCGGGGACCCGGCGTCGAACGGCGGCTGCGGGTCGTACTCGATGGCGAGTTGGAACGCCTGGGCGGCCACCGGGCCCTCGATGAGCTCGGCCAGCCGCAGCGCCATGTCGATGCCGGCGGAGACGCCCGCGGCGGTGATGATGCCGCCGGGCTGCTCCACCACGCGCTGCTCGGTGTAGGCGGCGCCGAAGGACTCCAGCCGCGCGACCTCGCTCCAGTGGGTGGTGGCGGCGAGTCCGTCCAGCAGCCCGGCGGCGCCCAGCAGCAGCGAGCCGGTGCACACGGACGTGGTCCAGGTGGTGGTGGCGTGCACGCGGCGCATCCAGTCCAGCAGCGCCGCGTTGTCCAGGTTCCGCCGCGCGCCGGGCCCTCCCGGCACCAGCAGCACATCGGCGGACACGATGTCGTCGAAGGTCGCGGTGGGGACGACGGTCAGCCAGCCGGCGTCGTCGGTGACCGGCGCGGCGGACCGCGCGGCGAAGACCAGCTCGGCGCCGGGCAGCATCCGCAGCACCTCGTAGGGGCCGACGGCGTCGAGCGAGGTGAAGCCGTCGAAGACGGGGACGACGATACGCACGGGCGATACCTTTCGGTAATGATCATTTTCGGGCGCGTCCGGTGCGGTCCTCCGCCCGGGCCGCCCGCTGTCAGAACGGCGGTACGACCGCGTCCGCCGGCAGGGCCCGGGATACGGGCGCGGGCCCGTCGGCCGGCCGGTCCGCGGATACGGGCGCGGGTGCCGCGAAGTGCCGCCGGTACTCGCCCGGGGTGACCTGGACCCGGCGCTTGAAGCTGCGGTGCAGCGTCTCGACCGTGCCGAACCCGCAGCTGCGGGCGACCGCGTCGATCGTGGTGCCGGTCGACTCCAGCAGCCGCCGCGCGGCCTCGATCCGGGCCTGCTCGACGTACGCCGCCGGGGTACGGCCGGTCTCGGCGCGGAAGACGCGGGTGAAGTGGCGCTCGCTCATCCCGGCGCGGGCGGCGAGCACCGGCACCGCGAGGTCCTCGCCGAGGTGGTCGGCGATCCAGTCGAGGACCTCCCGCAGCGTGGAGCGCTCCGGGCGCTGCGCGGCGAGCTGGGTGCTGAACTGGGCCTGGCCGCCGGGGCGCTGCACGAACATCACCAGGTGGCGCGCGATGGTGCGGGCCGCCTCGGGGCCGTGGTCCGCCTCGACCATGGCCAGCGCGAGGTCGATGCCCGCGGTGACCCCGGCGGAGGTCCACACCTCGCCGTCGCGGACGAAGATCGGGTCGGGGTCCACGGTGACGGCCGGGTAGCGCTCGGCGAGGGCGGCGCACTTCGTCCAGTGCGTGACGGCGCGCCGCCCGTCGAGCAGCCCGGTCTCGGCGAGCAGGAACGCGCCGGTGCACACCGACGCGACCCGGCGGGCGCGGCGCGCGGTCGCCGCGAACCATCCGACGAACTCCCGGTCCCCGCAGACCCGGTGGACGCCCGGGCCGCCGACGGCGACCAGCGTGTCCACCGGGCGGTCGTCCTGGGCGGCGGCCCGGGTCGGCGTCACCACGAGCCCGCTGCTGGACGTGACCGGATCGGGCCCGGGCGCGACCACCTCGATCACGCTCCGCCCGGGCGCGCGGCCCCGCGGCCCGTCGGCGCGGGCGGCCGCCAGCCGGCCGGCGTTCGTGAACGCCTCGTGCGGCCCGGTCAGGTCGAGGATCTGGAAGTCCGGGTAGACGGCGAAGACGGTCCGGCTGCTGGTCACCCGGCCATCGTGGGCGCGGGCGGGGAATGGCGGCAAGGACACGGCTATGACGATTCCGGCCACCGCGCCGGGCGGTGGAGTCATCTACGCGCGTCCGCCCTCTGGCGGACGCGCGTAGAAACGCGCATCATGGCCGTGCCCCACCGCACTGCCGCCCCACCGTCCCCACCCGGCACGGCCGCAGGCGCCCGCCCGTTCCCGGGCCGCCGCCTGTTCGCGGCGCCGCGCGCGGCTCCACGAGGCACCACGGGCACGTCGCAGACCGCACGTCGCACAGGGCACACCGCACCCAGCACGCCGCACCCGGTTCCGGCCGTACGCCGGGACACCGCCGTACAGGTAGTTGTCATGCACGCGACATTTCTTCCCCTCCCCCACCCCACCCGAAGTCGAAAGGAACCCGACATGGCTTGCGGATCGACCAGCCTCTGGGCAGGCGAGAGCACCTGGTTCTGCTGCGGCAGCTCCTGGGGCCCCTGCGGCAGCGCCGGCACCGGCGCCTGCGGCACCTGCCAGTCCAGCTCCCACATGGCCGCCTGGCCCAACACCACCGCCGCCTGCTACGCGATCACCCGGCCCGACGTGTGCGGCGAGGGCATCCCGCGGCGCGGCTGCGGCTCGGTGATGAACGTCAAGCACCAGTGCTCCGGCGCGCAGGTGTGCGTCACCGTCGCCGACTGCGGCCCGCGCACCCAGAGCTTCTGCGGCGAGGCCACCTGCTGCAACGGCAGCTGCCGCACCAACCGCGTGATCGACCTGACCCCCGCGGCCTTCTCCGCGATCGGCAGCCTCAGCTCCGGCATGCTGCCGGTCTACATCTACGAGTGACCCGGCCCGGAAGGAGGAGCACCGACATGAGCAACCACCAGGACCCCAGGGGCCGTTCCGGCTTCGACCGCAGGCGCTTCCTGACCACCGCCGCACTCGGCGGGGCCACCATCGTGGGCGCCTCGGCGCTCGGCGGGCTCGACGCCGACGCCGCGTTCGCCGCACCCGGCCCGTCACTCGACCCGGCGATCACCAGATCGACCTTCGCCGAGGGCCGGATCACCGCCATCAACGGCTCCGTGCTGGAAGTGGCCGGCTCGACCGGCGAGCGGCACCTGATCCAGCTCACCAACGCCACCAGCGTCTGGAAGCTGCGCACCACCACCGCCGAGGCGATCGAGGTCGGCGACGGGCTGTACGCGCGGGGTGTGGACATGCCCGACGGCACCATCGCCGCTGACGCGGTGTGGGTGAACATCGTCAACCTGTTCTGCACGGTGCGCGGCATCGCCAAGGACCGCCTGCACCTCACCCACGGCGACGGCAACCACGCCGTGGTGGGCCGGATCGTGCCCGAGACGACCACCGCGTCCTACCTCGGCGGGTCGCTCACGCCGGACCTGACCCGGGTGCGGATCGGGCAGACCGCGCAGGTGCTCGGCGCGTGGCGGCCCGCGGACGACTCGGTGGACATCGCCCGCGTCACGGTCGGGCATTGAGGGGCGGCGCGATGATCCTCGACCTCGCTCCCCTGGTGTGCGGTGTACTGCTCGCGGCGACCGGGGCGGCCAAGCTGTTCGGCCGGCGCACCGCGCAGGTCGCGGCGAACACCGTGCTGGTGCGGGTGCTCGGCAACGGCCACCGGGCGGCGTTCGCGCTGCGCGCGGTCGGCGCCGCCGAACTCGCCGCCGCCGCGGGCCTGCTGGCCGTCCCGGGCACGGTGCTGCCCGGCGCGGCGACCGCGCTGCTCGGGGCGGGCTTCACCGGCTATCTCGGCTACGCGAAGGCGACCGCGCCGCAGTCCTCATGCGGGTGCAGCGCCCGCGACGAGGGCCCGATCGGGGCGCGCGCGTTCCTGCGGGCGGGCGCGGTGCTGGCCGCCGGGGTGGCCGCGGCCTTCGCGGGCACCGCCTGGTGGTCGCGGCTGGCCCGGGACCCGGGCTGGTCGGTGCTGGTGCTCGCGGCGGCCGCGGCGGCGCTGCTGGCGCTGTCCCGGGACCTGGACCGGGTGTGGATGCCGCTGCGGCGGCTGCGGGTTCGGGTGTTCGGCACCCCGCTGCCGTCCGGCCCGGGCGGGCGGGTGCCCCTCGAGGCGTCGGTGGAGTTGCTGGAGCGCTCGCTCGCCTGGCAGGCGTCCTCGCCGATCGTACGGTCCGGGCTGCTGGACTCCTGGGACGAGGGCGGCTGGCGGGTGCTGCGGTACGCCGGGGTGCACGCCGCCGCCGGGGGCGCCCGCCCGGTCAACGTGCTGTTCGCGCTGGACGACCGGGCGACCACGGACGCCAACCCGAGCCCGGCGGTGCGGGTCTCGGTGGTCGACGACCGCACCCAGGAGGTCGTACCGGTCGACCTGCTGGCGCTGTCCGGGCTGCACAGGCCGCTGCGGATGGTCTGACCCGGCCCGGGGGCGCCCCGGGACACCCGAGGCACCCAAGGCCCCCGGGGTGGCCGCTTCCGGCGGGGAGCGATCACCCCGGGGAGCCCCGGGGCTCCCCGGCAGGTCAGCGCGGCCGGGCCGCAGCGGTGCTCGCGCGCACCACCAGCGCCGGTTCCACGGACGCGGGTTCGGGCGCCGCGCCGGGCTCGGCGATCGCCCGCACCAGGTGCGCCACCGCCAACTCCCCCATCCGCGCGAAGGGTTGCGCGACCGTGGTCAGCGACGGCGAGCAGTACTCGGCCAGCGCGATGTCGTCGACCCCGACCACCGAGATGTCCTCCGGCACCCTGCGCCCGAGTTCGTGCAGCGCCCTGATCACGCCGAACGCCATCTCGTCGCTCGCCACGAACACCGCGGTGACGTCCGGAATCCGCCCCAGGACCAGGCCGTTGCGGTAGCCGGAGGCGGGCGACCAGTCGCCGGCCAGCTCCGGCGGCACCGTACGCCCGGCGGCCTCCAGTTCGGCCCGCCAGCCGGCCGCGCGGCTCGCCGCGTCGAGCCACTGCTGCGGCCCGGCGACGTGCCAGACGGTCTCGTGGCCGAGGTCGAGCAGATGGCGGGTGGCCAGCCGGGCGGCCAGCGACTGGTCGACGGCGACCACCTCGGTGGCCGAGGTGCGCGAGCCGTCGATGGTGATGGTGGGCACCGCGCCGGTCAACTGCTCGATCTGCCGCGAGACATGGATCAGCGGCACCGCGAGGATCACGCCCTCCACGTGCTGGTCGGCCAGCCGCTGGAGCGCACCCTCGATCGCGGAGGTGTCCAGCGAGGCGGTGGTGGCGGTGCTCACCGCGTAGCCGGCGCTCTGGGCGGCGTGCTCGATGCCCGAGGTGAGCGCGGTGCGCGAGTAGAAGCTCGTCTGGAGGGTGACCACGCCGATGGTGCGGCTGCGGCCGGAGGAGAGCATCCGGGCGGCGTTGTTGCGCCGGTAGCCCAGCTGCTCCACCGCCGCGAGCACCTTCGCGCGGGTCGCCGCCTGCACGTTCGGATGCCCGGCCAGGGCGCGGGAGACCGTCTGCGCGGACACCCCGGCGACCCGCGCGACATCCGTCATCCCCGGCGGCCGTGCGGTCCCGCGCCCGCTCTGCTTGTCCATGGGCCCCTTCCGCTCCTGGCCCGATGATAACGGCCCGCTCCCGGGTGCGCGGGCCGCGCCACCGCGCCCGTACGGCCCCGGGACCCGTCTTGGCATCGATAACATCCTGTGCGACAGTTCCACCCGAGACTGCTCCACCCGTGAGCACGTCACCAGGGAGCAGGCATGACGGACCCGGCGGCGGACCGGACGGTATCGGTATCATTTCGTGGCATGGCGGTGGGCGTGGCAGCCGGCCTGGCAGTGGACCCGCGGCGGCCCGCGGACGAAAGCGCCGTACCCGCCGCGGACGGATCGGCCGGGCCGCCCGCGCCGATCCTCACCCACCGGCGGGGCACGCTCCTGCGGGACGGCGAGCCGCACCGGATGCTCTCCGGCTCGCTGCACTACTTCCGGGTGCACCCGGCGCAATGGGCGGACCGGCTGGCCCGGTTGGCGGCGCTGGGCCTCAACACCGTGGACACCTACGTGCCGTGGAACTTCCACCAGCCGCGCCGCACCGCCCCCCGCTTCGACGGCCCGCGCGACCTGGAGCGCTTCCTCGCCCTCGCCCAGGACGCCGGCCTGGACGTGGTCGTCCGCCCGGGCCCGTACATCTGCGCCGAGTGGGACAACGGCGGGCTGCCGTCCTGGCTGACCGGGCTGCCCGGGATACGGCCGCGCACCTCGCAGCGGCTGTTCCTGGAGGAGGTGGCGCGCTGGTTCGACGTGCTGGTGCCCAGGATCGCGGCGGCCCAGGCGGCGTACGACGGGCCGGTCGTCGCGGTGCAGGTGGAGAACGAGTACGGCAGCTACGGCGACGACACCGACTACCTGGAGTGGATGCGCGACGCGCTGGTGGCGCGCGGCATCAGCGAACTGCTGTACACCGCGGACGGGCCCACCGAGCTGATGCAGGACGGCGGTTGTGTGCCGGGCGTGCTCGCCGCCGCGACGCTCGGCTCGCGGCCCGGCCAGGCGGCGCGGCTGCTGCGCGAGCGCCGTACGGACGAGCCGTTCGTGTGCGCCGAGTTCTGGAACGGCTGGTTCGACCACTGGGGAGACCCGCACCATGTGCGCTCGGCCGCCGGCGCCGCCGCCACGCTCGGCGAGATCCTCGACGAGGGCGGCTCGGTGAGCCTCTACATGGCGCACGGCGGCACCAACTTCGGCCTGTGGGCGGGTGCCAACCACGACGGCACCCGCTTCCTGCCCACCGCCACCAGCTACGACTCCGACGCGCCGATCGCCGAACACGGCGCGCTCGGCCCGAAGTTCTTCGCCCTGCGCGAGCAACTCGCCCGGGTGGCAGGCGCATCCGGGACCGATGCCGCGGCGGACGGAGCCGGAGCGGAGGAGCGCCCGCTGCCGCCGGAGCCCCGGCTGCTCGCCCCGCGCACCGTGCCCGTCCGGCGCGGCGCGGGCCTGCTCGACGGGCTCACCGCGCTGTCGGCGGCCGTCCGGTCGCCGTACCCGATGAGCTTCGAGGAACTGGAGCAGCCCTCCGGCCTGGTGCTGTACCGGGCGTGGCCGCGACTGCCGCACGGCACCCAGGAGTTGACGGTCAGCGGGCTGCACGACCGGGCGCAGGTCTTCGTCGACGGCGCGCCCTGCGGCGTGCTGGGCCAGGAGACCGGTTCGCTGGCGGTCGAGGGCGCCGGCCGGCGGGTGCGGCTGGACCTGCTGGTGGAGAACCAGGGCCGGATCAACTACGGCCCGCTGCTGGGCCAGGGCAAGGGCATCCTCGGCGGGGTGCGGATCGAGCGGCGGTACGTGCACGGCTGGGAGATGTACCCGCTCCCGCTGGACGAGTGGCCGGCGTCGGACGTGCGCAGCGCGCCGGACGCCGCGCCGCCCGGGGGTGGCGCGGGCTTCGCCGACGCGTCGTTCGACCTGCCGGAGCCCGCCGACACCTTCCTGGCCCTCCCCGGGTTCGGCAAGGGCTTCGCCTGGGTCAACGGCACCCTGCTGGGCCGCTACTGGGAGATCGGCCCGCAGCAGACGCTGTACGTCCCCGCGCCGCTGCTGGCCGCGGGCGGCAACACCGTCACCGTGCTGGAACTGGAGCGCTTCGGGCCGCGGATCGAGCTGCGCGACCGCCCGGAGCTGGGCCCGCCGGAGGAGTACGTCGAGACCTTCGACTGAGGCGCCACCGCGGCCCGGCGCACGGGCGGCGGGCGCGCTACCCGGCCTGCTTCTTCGCCCGGCTGGGCTGGACCCGCTTCGGCTCCCCGGCCATCTTCGGGTGGTCCGGCGGGTAGGGCAGGTCGCCCAGGCCGTGTTCGGCCTCGTCGCGCGCGGCCAGCTCCAGGGCCTCGTCGAGCCGGAAGGCGTGCTCGTCCATGTCCGCGTGCAGGTCGCCGACCTCGGCGTACCGGCCGGGCATCGTGGCGAGGTCGAAGTCGTCGGGCACCGCGCTGTCCAGCTCGTCCCAGCGCAGCGGCGCGGAGACGGGCGCCTGCGGGCGCGGGCGGACCGAGTAGGCGCTGGCGATGGTGCGGTCGCGGGCGGTCTGGTTGTAGTCGACGAAGATCTTCGCGCCGCGCTCCTCCTTCCACCAGGCGGTGGTGATGTGCCGCGGGTCGCGCCGCTCCAGCTCACGGGCGACCGCGATCGCCGAGCGGCGGACCTGGACGAAGGTCCACTCGGGGGCGATCGGCACGAACACGTGCAGGCCCCGGCCGCCGGAGGTCTTCGGCCAGCCGGTCAGGCCCAGGCCGTCGAGCACCTCGCGCAGCAGGTGGGCGGCGCGCACCGCGTCGGCGTAGTCGGTGCCGGGCTGCGGGTCGAGGTCGATGCGCAGCTCGTCGGGGTGCTCGGTGTCCGTGCGGCGCACCGGCCAGGGGTGGAAGGTGAGGCAGCCGAGGTTCGCCGCCCAGGCCACGGCGGCGGGCTCGGTGGGGCAGATCTCGTCGGCGTGGCGGCCGCTGGGGAAGGAGATGCGGCCGGTCGGGATCCACTCGGGGAGGTTCTTCGGGGCGCGCTTCTGGAAGAAGGACTCGCCGTCGACGCCGTCGGGGTACCGCTCCAGCGTGGTGGGCCGGTCCCGCAGCACGCGCAGGATGCCGTCGCCCACGCTCAGGTAGTAGCGGACGACGTCGGCTTTGGTGAACCCGCGCGCGGGGAAGTACACCTTGTCCGGGTTGGTCACGCGGACCGTGCGCTCGCCGACCGTGAGCTCCAGCGCTTGTGCCATGCCCTTCACGCTAGGCCGCATGCCGGCCGCCCGCTCGGCGGGCGCCCGGCTGCCGGGCGGCGGACAATCCGGGCATGGACCTTCCCGTGCTGCCGCCGGTGCGGCCGATGCTGGCGAAGACGGCCGCGGCCGTGCCCCCCGGGATGCTGTACGAGCCGAAGTGGGACGGCTTCCGGGCGATCGTCTTCCGCGACGGCGACGAGGTGGAGCTCGGCAGCCGCTCCGGCAAGCCGCTGACCCGCTACTTCCCCGAGCTGGTCCGGGCGCTGCGCACCCACCTGCCCGCGCGCTGCGTGCTGGACGGGGAGATCGTCGTCGCCGCGGGCGGCCGGCTGGACTTCGACGCGCTGCTGGAGCGCATCCACCCGGCCGACTCCCGGGTGCGCCACCTGGCGGAGGCCACACCGGCGAGCTTCGTCGCCTTCGACCTGCTGGCGCTGGGCGGCACGTCGCTGATGGACACGCCCCAGCGGGAGCGGCGGGAGGCGCTGCTCGACGCCCTGCGAAAGGCGGACGCGCCCGTGCACGTCACGCCCGCCACCGGTGAGCTGGTCCGCGCGCAGGAGTGGTTCGAGCAGTTCGAGGGCGCCGGCCTGGACGGCGTGGTCGCCAAACCGTACGACCTGCCGTACCGGCCCGGGGTGCGGGCGATGGTCAAGGTCAAGCACGAGCGGACCGCGGACTGCGTGGTCGCCGGGCTGCGGCCGCACAAGAGCGGCCCGGTGGTCGGCTCGCTGCTGCTGGGCCTGTACGACGCCGGCGGGCAGCTCCAGCACGTCGGGGTCTGCGCGTCCTTCCCGATGGCGCGGCGCCGGGCCCTGATGGAGGAGCTGGCGCCGCTGCGGATGGAGTCCGTCGCGGGCCACCCGTGGCAGGAGTGGGCCAGTCAGGAGGCGCAGGCCGCCGGCCGGCTGCCGGGCGGCCCGAGCCGCTGGACCGGCGGCAAGGACCTGTCGTGGGTGCCGCTGCGCCCCGAGCGCGTGCTGGAGGTCGCCTACGACCACATGCAGGGCGGCCGCTTCCGGCACACCGCGCAGTTCCGCCGCTGGCGCCCGGACCGCAGCCCGGACAGCTGCACGTACGCGCAGCTGGAGGAGCCGGTGTCGTACGAGCTGGCGCAGGTGCTGGGCGGCGGCGCGGGCTGAGGCCGGCGCGCGCGGCGGAAACCGGTGCGTACGTCACCCGGTGCGGTCTCCTTGCGGGTCGCCGACAGGCAGCCGCACGCTGCGGGGAGCGGGCTCGGTGCGGGGGCCGGGCGGCTCAGCCGAGGAAGCTCAGGCGTACCTGGCGGTCGGTGTTGGAGACGTTGGTGTCCACCAGGACGACGGACTGCCAGGTGCCCAGGTCCAGCCGGCCGCCGATCACCGGGAGCGTGGCGTGCGGCGGCACCAGCGCGGGCAGCACGTGGTCGCGGCCGTGGCCGCGCGGGCCGTGCCGGTGCTGCCAGCGGTCGTCGGCCGGCAGCAGGTCGCCGAGCAGGGCGAGCAGGTCGTCGTCGCTGCCCGCGCCGGTCTCGATGACGGCGATCCCCGCGGTGGCGTGCGGCACGAAGACGTTGAGCAGCCCGTCCCGCTCCTGCGCCACCTCCCGCAGGAAGCCGGCGCACGCGCCGGTCAGGTCGTGGACCGTCTCACGGTCGCCGGTACGGATGTCGAGGACGCGGGTTCCGAAGCTATCGGCCATGCCCTCCATGGTCGCGCACCGGCCCGGCGGCCGCCTCGGCGCCAGGTCGCGGGGGCGTTGCCCCGGCCGAGGATTGGTCTGTACCATTCGGGAGTTCGCCGCCTGCCGCGCCCCGAAGGGGGACCCCGCCGTGAAGACGCTGCACCGGCTCGCCGTGCTGGTCGACTCCTGCGTGCTGCCCTCCGTGCGCGGCACCGGCCCCCACCTGCCGGAGTGGATACTGCGCGGCCTGGAGCGGGGCACGCCGGGCGCCGCCGTACACGCGTACGGCCCCGCCGCCCGGGCCGCGTCGGACGCCGTACGGGCCGCCCTGCCGGACGCCCTCACCGGCCACCTGGGCCCCGCGGGACCGCCCGGCCCCGCCGGACCGCCCGGCGCCGCGACCGCCGCCGAACTGCTCGCCGCGGGCGCCAACCTGCACCTGGCGGTACCGCCGAGCGACCGCCCCGACGCCACCCGCACGTTCGTGACGGACCTTCAGGCGCACGGCGTGGCCGCGGCGTTGGGGCCCTTCACCGGCATCGGCAGCCTCCGGCCGTTCGCGGAGGGCGCCGCCGCGGGCGTACGGGCCATCTCGGCGGCCGCCCCCGCGGCCCTGAGCGCCCACGTGGTCACCGGAGTGCTGCGCGGCGAACTGGGCTACACCGGGGTGGTGGTGAGCGAAGCGCTGGACGCGCCGTCCGTGGTCGACGGCTGGGGCGTGCCCGGTGCCGCCGTCCTCGCCTGGATCGCCGGGGTGGACCTGGTCCGGCTCGGGCCCGGCAGCGGCCCGGGCGTCCGCGAGGCGATCCACGCGGCCGCCGCCCGCGCCGTCTCCGACGGCGACCTCCCGATCGCCCGCCTCGAAGAGGCCGCCGACCGCGTCGCCCGCCTGCGCCGCTGGGCCTCCGGCCCCCTGGTCTAGGCGGTGTCCCGGATGGAGCTCGTCGCATGCGCAATGCGCCGCCGCCCTCATCGTGCGGTGAACTCCTGAAGAGAGGATCATGGTCGGGTTCCGGGTGGTTCGTACAGCGAGGAGTCGTCCCATGGCACATCCGACCCAGCCCCTCTCGCGCGCTCTCGTCCTCGGCGGAGGCGGTGTGACAGGCATCGCTTGGGAAGTCGGCGTCCTGGCAGGGCTCAGCTCCCAGGGAGTCGACTGGAGCAAGGCCACCTCCGTGATCGGAACCTCGGCGGGATCGTTCGTCGGAACCGCCGTCGCCAGCGGCTACGACCTGGAGCGGCTCTTCGCCTCCCAGCTCGGCCCGGACGACAACGAGGTGGCGGGCAAGGCGTCCGAGGCCACCATGGCCGCCTGGTGGGCGGCCCTCGCCGAGGGCGGCGACGACCCGCGCAAGGTCGGCGCGGCGATGGGACGCATCTCCAAAGCAGACCCCGAGCCCGTGCCCTCAGCCACCCGACGGCACGTCGTCACCTCTCGTCTGGTCACCGCGGACTGGCCCGCCGGCTTGAAAGTCACCGCGATCGACGCCGACACGGGCGAGCTGCATCTGTTCGACGAGCACGCGGGCGTCTCGCTGACCGACGCTGTCTCCGCGAGCGGTGCGGTCCCCGGCGTCTGGCCTCTCGAACACTTCCAGGGCCGTTCCTGGGTGGACGGCGGCATGGTCTCCACCGCCAACGCACGCCTGGCCGCCGGGCACGACAGGATCGTCATCCTGGCGCCGATGCCTGACGGCTACGGGCAGATTCCCGGCGCGGCCGCGGATGCGGAAGCCTTGGCCGAACAGGCCGAGGTATGTCTCATCGTGCCGGACGAACAGAGCGTCGAGGCCATCGGCCCCAACCCGTACGATCCCCAGCGCCGGAAGGCCGCAGCACAAGCCGGGCGGGCCCAGGCCGATGCCCTGGCCGACAAGATCGCCACGCTGTGGTGAGCGGCCACCCCTGATCGTCGGCAAGATCCCCCGCCCCGCACCGGGGCCGTCACGGTGTGGGGCGGGGAACAGGACGGGCATCTCAAAGCCAGGGCCGGCCCAGGGCTCGCCTGGCGCGGCCGGGGGGAAGCAATGCGGGGCGGGCGTGGTTGGCACCGGCATGGACGAGGTACAGGCGGGCCGGATGCCGGGGGCGGACGGGGCGGCGGTCGCGGACGCGGACGTCGCGGTGGTGGGCGCGGGCCAGGCGGGCCTGTCGGCGGCGTACTTCCTGCACCGGGCGGGCCTGCGGGCCGGCACGGACTTCGTGGTGTTCGACCACGCCCCGCGGCCCGGCGGCGCCTGGCAGTTCAGGTGGCCGTCGCTGACGTACGCGAAGGCGCACGGGGTGCACTCGCTGCCCGGGATGGAGCTGGCCGGCGGCGACCCGGACCTGCCGTCCTCGCAGGTCGTCGGCGCCTACTTCCGGCGGTACGAGGAGGAGTTCGACCTGCGGGTGCTGCGCCCGGTGGACGTGGCGGCGGTACGGGAGGGGACCGGCGGGCGGCTGCGGGTGGAGACCGACCGCGGCACCTGGTCGGTGCGGGCGCTGCTGAACGCGACGGGCACCTGGGACCGGCCGTTCCTGCCGTACTACCCGGGCCAGGAGAGCTTCCTCGGGCGGCAGCTGCACACCGCCGGCTACCGGGGCGCGGCGGAGTTCGCCGGGCTGCACGTCGTGGTGGTGGGCGGCGGCACCTCGGCGGTGCAGTTGCTGATGGAGCTGAACGAACCGGGCGGCGCGGCCCGCACCACCTGGGTGACCCGGCGGCCCCCGGTCTTCCGCGACACCCCGTTCGACGAGGAGTGGGGGCGCTCGGTGGTGGCCCGGGTGGACGACCGGGTGCGCCAGGGCCTGCCGCCGCAGAGCGTGGTGAGCGTGACGGGCCTGGCCGCGACCGAGGCCGTACGCGAGGCCCGGGCCCGCGGGGTGCTGCGCCGGGAGCCGGTCTTCGACCGGATCACCCCGCACGGCGTGGCATGGGCCGACGGCCGGACGCTGGACGCCGACGTCATCCTGTGGGCCACCGGTTTCCGGGCGGCGCTGGACCACCTCGCCCCGCTGCGGCTGCGCGAGGCGGGCGGCGGCGTCCGGCTCGACGGCACCCGCGTGGTGAAGGACCCCCGGGTGCACCTGCTCGGCTACGGTCCGTCAGCGAGCACCATCGGCGCCAACCGGGCCGGACGCAGCGCCGTCCGCGAGATACGCGCGCTGCTCGCAGCCGGGGACGGTGCGCCGCTGCCTGTGCCCGCCGGGTGAGCCCGCGGCCCGCCGGGGGCACCTGACGCCCCGCCGGGACACCTGACGTCTCACCGGCGCCGAAGCGCAGGGCAGGAAACATCGGATGTATGCTTCCCCCGCTGTGCGCGCTTGGGGCAGTATGAGCGCATGCCTGATCGACAGCCGAGCGGCGGCGAGGTGCGGCACGAAGACACCTTGCGGGTCGCCCTCTTCGTGACCTGTGTCAACGACCTCCTGTATCCGGACACCTGCCGGGCCGTGGTGCGACTGCTGGAGCGGCTGGGCGTGGAAGTGGACTTCCCCGAGGCCCAGACCTGTTGCGGCCAGCCGCAGTTCAACACCGGCTACCGGCACGAGACCGAGCCGCTGGCCCGCCGCTACGCCGAGGTCTTCGACGGCTACGACTACGTGGTCACGCCGTCCGGCTCGTGCGCGGCCATGGTGCGCGACAACTACCCCCGGATCGCCGAGCGCGCGGCCGCCGAGGGCCGGGACGGCGACGGCAGCCTCGCCGCGGCGGCGGCCCATGCCGTGCCCAAGACGTACGAACTGACGGAGTTCCTGGTGGACGTGCTCCAGGTGACGGACGTGGGCGCGTACTTCCCGCACACCGTCGCCTATCACCCGTCCTGCCACGGCCTGCGCATGCTCGGGCTGGGCGAACGGCCCCGGAAGCTGCTCCAGGCCGTCAAGGGCCTCCAGCTGCGGGAGTTGGAGGGCGCCGAGGAGTGCTGCGGCTTCGGCGGCACCTTCGCGGTCAAGAACCCGGACGTGTCCGTCGCCATGGGCCAGGACAAGGTCCGGCACGCCCTCGACACCGGCGCCGGGGTGCTGTGCGGGGCGGACAACTCCTGCCTGATGCACCTCGACGGCATCCTCCGCCGGGACCGCTCGCCGCTGCGGACCGTCCACATCGCGGAGATCCTCGCGTCCACCGAGGAACACCCCTACTGGCGCGCAGAGACAGGAATCGTCCGATGAACGGCACCTATCTGGGGCTCCCGTCCTTCCCCGACGCCGCGCGGGTGTCGACGAAGGACACCCG